>NZ_JBEVTM010000021.1:0-37949 GCF_040884255.1 Olsenella sp. AGMB03486 | reverse complement strand
CGTCATCTATGCGGTGATGCGCGACCGGGTGCCATATGTGGAGCCGCCAGCGGACAATGTAGAAAAGTCACCTGCTACGGCTTGACAGAACTATAGGGACACCCCCCTATTTGTTGCGCAACATTTTGGATGCTTCTGAGCGGTCCGCTTCATTCCGACATACGGTGACGCTGCTCTTCGTCAGCGTGCCGGAGAGAGTATCGCCTTCCAGTCAGGCGTTGCCGAAAGAACGGTGCCACAGATGATCACGATGCAGCAGACGATCTCGAGTGGACCTGGGATGGCTCCTGTGAGAGCTCCGAATACCACAGCCCAGGCCGAATAGGAGATGTTCAGCGCCATGGCCTTTGCGGCACCGATAGCGTCGATGCCCTTGTAATAGAAGAGATAGGAAATAGTGCCGGCAAGGGCAGAGACAATCAGGACCAGGTTGGAAACTGTGGGAAGCGCCTGGAACACAAGGCTGTAGCTGCCTGCAAGGGGCACGACTGCTATGGCATAGATGAGCGCAGATGAGGTCTCGCGGATCTGAAGCGCCGTCTCGTTGTCGACAGAATCATCCTTCATGCCCCAGGCAAGAATCACCGCTTCAGAGCCCCAGCCAATGACGCAGACAAGAGCTCCGAGGATGCCGAGGACGGGGTTTCCCGGCACATCCGCAGAAGCGGAGCTCCAGCCCATCACCATGATGCCCAGAAGCGCAACCAGGAGCGCACCAATCTGCTTGGGCGTCATCTTCTCCTTGAGGAAGATATAGGAGAGGATGGCTCCGAAGGCAGGATAGAAGGCAGATATCGCTGCCGTATAGCCGGCGCCAATATTGCCGATGGCAAGAAGATAGCCGCTCATGCCAAGGGGTCCACCCAGAAGAGCACCAAGGATGACAACCTTGCCGCTCCTGGTCTTCAATGCCGCAGCCGTATCCTTCAGCCTGCCGCGGACGCCCATGAAGATGAGAAGCAGGATTGCGCAGGCTGCATCATGCATGAAGGCGCTTGCTACAGTCGCTTCTGCGGCGCCGACGAACGGTACCATGGAGAGGGCAATGCCCAGGATGACGGTATCGATGCCCCAGAGAATGCCGCTCATGAGTCCATATTTCATGGCTATTCCTCCGTATCGCTTTCTTTCTTCACGCCATACCAGGAAAGGACCTCATCGATATAGTCGGCGGCGTAGCTGTAGTAGATATAGAACCACTCGCCCACATTCTCGCCATCAGCCTCTTTCACGAGAGACCAGACATACCAGCACCAGCCAGCAAGGACTATCTCTCCCCAGAAGTGGCGCCGCTCTTCAAGAGTTGGCACATGTCCGAGATAGTAGGAAAGGGCAAGGTTTGATCTCTTGCGGTCAAGCTGGCAGCAGACGCAGAACGTGCCGAAGTCGTTAGCCACATCGGACATGCCTGCATATTCCCAGTCAATCAGGCTGTAGTGTCCCTCCTGGTCAATGAGGAAGTTGAGGGAGAAGAAGTCATTGTGGTTCACGCATTTGGGATACCCATCCTTCTCCAGCAGGCCATGGAGCATCGCTGCCTTCCGCTCAAGCTCATCATAGCCAGGAACATCGATTGGTCCACGCTCTTTGAGCTGGGCCTCATAGTGCTTGCCCTCGTCGAAGAAGTCGAACTTCCTGTCCAGATGCGCTCCGCTCTCATGAAGCTTCCGGCACATCTCCATCGCGGTCTTCAGCTGCTCGTCGTCCATCGGATCGAGGTTCTTCGCATTCGGGATGAAGCGTGATATCTTCCATCCAGCATTGGGATCCTCATAGATGAAGGTCTCATCGAGCCCCAGCTTCTTTGCAAGCCTGAGACCTGCCTCCTCGGAGCGCCTGTCGACAAGTTTCTCCGTGCCGACGCCAGGATGCCGATAGACGTACTCTCCCTCATTCGTGCTGAAATGGCAGGAGAGGTTCGTAAGGCCCTGCTTCAGGGGATAGAAGTCATGGATTTCGCTCTTGCTGCAATGCAGGATAGAGACAATATTGTCCAGGATGTCCGAATCCACGTTCTCCATGAAGGCAGGATCGAAATTCCTGAGCTCATCGATCGAATCGAATTCATTGATGACGCCAGCAGGATATTTCCTGATACGCATGTCGAGCTCTTTGATATGGTCGAGATAGATGCTCTCCCAGAGCTTTCCTGCTGTCTCGGGGTGGGCATACTCTGCCTCCAGAATGGAGACGAACCGCTTCGAAAACTCCCGGTCAAAATAGACATGGCCGAGCATGATCCAGGAATCATGCCCGCCGACTGTGACACCGGTAATCCTTCCGTTTGCAGCAGTCTCTATGCACCATTCGCCGGTCTCACCTGCAGCATAGATGGCAGAATACTCGGCCTTGTAGACATGGTCACGGAAGACATTCTCGGTGAAGTAGTCATCGGATGAGCAGATATAGGTATTGCCGAGGATATTGCGCACACGCCAGAGCGTGCCATTGTTGTTTCGTGTGGCATATTCAGGATTCACGACAATGCGGACGCCGAACTTCTCCTTGAGGTAGAAGAAGTACTCCTTCTTGTAGCCGACGACGACCGTGATATCGTCTATGCCTGCCTTTCTGAGCTGGCGTATCTGTCGCTCTATGAGCACCTCTCCCCTGACCTTAAGAAGCCCCTTCGGCTTCTCATAGGAGATGGGTGCGAAGCGCGAGGAAAGACCTGCAGCCATGATGACAGCATTGTCTACACTGTATGGCTCAAGTGCAGCAAGACCCCTCGAGGAGATGGACCCGTCTTCGATGAGCTGCTTCTCAGCGAGCTCGGAGAGCATCTTGTTGACTGTCCCCAAGGACAGTCCAGTCTTTTCTGCAATCTGTCTCTGGCTTGGCCTGGATGCATCCCTGCTGAGCTCATAGAGCACCTCGAATTCCTTCTGCTTGAGTGCCATGGCATCCCTTCCATTGGTGTTCATTATTTCCGTATTCATCATACTATTGAACGTTCATTATTTCTTGAATTTCTTGATTTTTGTACAAAAAGGGATGCACAGGCTCACCCATGCAGCCTCCCATTCCAAGCCCACAGCTCCATGCACTGAGAAACCCAGACAGACAGCCCATCTGATGCGAAGTAGCAAGGCATTTCATCCAAGGCCTGCCAGCACACGATAATGGCAAGAAATGGCTGACGACTTGCAGCATAGTTAGGCTCCCTGAACTGTAAGCTGCTCAGGCAAGCTCGCGGGGAGCTTCGGCTGGACCGTCGCGGTGGCTGCGATGCCGGAGAGCGGGACGTGCATGAGGCACATCTCATGGAGCAGCTCCATGCAGGCGCAGGAGGAGCTCCTGTGGCTGTACCTCCAGCTGAAGGAGTCCGCATATGACTGCAGGTGCGTCCTGGAGAGGCCGTGGAAGGCTCCCTCGACATATGCCTTGAAGTTCGAGATCACCCTGTGGACCATGGGAAGCGATGCGTCGCCGTCCGCGCTGTCGTATCCCTTCTGCTCGAGGCCCCGGAAGGAGGAGAGGCCTGCAGCCATGCCGCTCCAGGCATCCGCACGTATCCTCGATGCATGGCAGAGGTGGTCATGCCCGAACTGGCGCCAGGAGCCTCCCGAGCAGTCCTCCGCACAGCGGACCACGCACGATCCCTTCCCTGCAGGCGCCCTGTCCACGGCGGCGAGCATCGGCTGCTGCTCCGTGCCGCGCCCGCTCGTGCCATGGGCCTTCGTCCCGATATAGAAGTCGTCCGCCTCGACAGTGTCAGCAGCAAGGACGCTGGAGGCACTCCGATCCGGCCATGGCGCAGCGGATGCGGGCGAGCACCCGTCCTGCCGTCTTGTAGCTGCAGCCTATCTGCCTCTGGAGGGCGCAGGCGCTCACGCCTGCCTTCTGGCCGGACATGAGCCATATGGCCACGAACCACTTCCTGAGCTCGAGATGGGTCCCTTCCATCATCGTGCCTGCCGTGACGGAGAACTGGTGCGAGCACTTGGTGCACTGCCACTTGTGGGCATGCCCGTGCACCTTGGAGCAGGTCCTGTTCCCGCACACGGGGCAGACGAAGCCTCCGGGATGCCTCTCCTCGAGGAGCCTCCTCTCGCACGACTCCTCGTCGGGATATCTCTCGAGGAGGCCCATGAGCGTCCCCCTGCTCTCGCATTCGCGCCTGCTCAGCCCGCCTGCATGGCCCTTCGCCATCTCGTCCCCCGATCTTCCGGATGCATCAGCCGTTCATCCATATGATGCGGTTCGGCGGCGACAGGAATTCCTGCGGTTATGCCGGAGGTCCTAAGCCATTTGGCAAGATTGCTATCCATGAGAAAGGCTGCGCAGTTCGCTGAGATGCAGCGCCACGCATTCCGATGGCACATGCAACCCCTCTCCTCACAACGAGCGACCCGAACAATCGTCGTCCTGTCGAGAACTTTCTCACCCATACCATCTATCGGTCACGCTGTGGACGGTTTCTTCTGCCGCACTTCCTCTGCAACAGCGGCCGAAATCCTCAACAGAGCAGAGGAGGCCTCCCGCCAGGAGAGGCCTCCCCATGCTTGGAAGGATATGCAGCGCAGGTGTCGACCCCGGTGCTACTTGCCAGGCACCCAGGCGCCGTCGGCGCCGACATAGTAGCCATCGGGCGTCGTTGCATTCGTTAGCATCGCTCCGCTGGAGCCGAGGTAGTAGTTCCCTACCCAGCAGTCGTGGAGCATCGCGCCAGAGCCAGAGAGGCAGTACCAGGAGCCGTTGATCTTCTGCCAGCCGGTCCGCATGGCGCCGTTGTCGGCGAACCAGTACCAAGCGCCGTTGACGAGCTGCCAGCCTGTCCCCATGGCTCCGGATCCCGTGAGCCAGTACCAGGTCCCGCCATCGTTCAGCCAGCCTGTCTGCATGGTACCGGATTGGGCGAAGTAGTACCACCGGGCATCGTCGTAATAGCGGATACCAGTCATCTTGCTGGCATCGATCTCTTCTGTGCTGAGGTCGCCTCCTCCTTCATCCCACCACCACTTGCCATCCTTGTTGAGATAGCCTGTGCCGATCTTCTGCCATCCAGTAGCCATGAGGCCACGAGGCACCAAAGCGTTTCCGTCATCCGGCCAGGTCGGCATGAAGTAGTACCAGGTTCCATCAATCTTCTTCCAGAGGAAGCGCATATGGCTGTCAGCATCCAATGGTGACGGCTCGAAATAGCACCAGCCTCCTGGATAGCCATCGCTTGCTGGAATGTACCTCCATCCTGTCGCGATGGCACCATCATCACCGCTGTATGTCAGTGGATAGAAGCCAGCCCATCCACCAAGCTCCTTTAGTTGATTGCAGACCAGTTGCCCGTTGCTTTCGAAAAAGTATGTCTTTCCGTCGATCTCCTGATAGTGCGTTGCCATCTTTCCGTCGGACAGCAGGTAGTACCAGGACCCTCCATCCATGAGCCAGCCGGTCTGCATCCAGCCGGCAGAGTCGAAGTGGTACCACTCGTAGTCGATCTCCTTCCAGCAGTTTGCTGGATAGGATCCGTCGGCATTCCGGTACCACCATCTGCTGCCGCTCTGCATCCACTGGCCCTTGGCCTCCATGGTTGCGGCACAGGCCTCTGTGCTCGCGATGCTCCCCGCCGGAGCCATGGCCGGTGCCGCCGGCGCGGCGATGAGGGCTGCCGCAAGGGCTATCGCAAGCTTGCCCTTCAGGCCAGTGCGCTTCATGCATGCATCCATGAGCTTCCTCCTTCTCCTCGGAGATTTCTGGATTCAGCCTGAATGTAGCCTCTGCCCCCCCTATTTGTTGCGCAACATTTTCAGAGTCCGCAGGCGGCATACGGAAGAGGGAAGGCAGACGGATCCGATGCAATGGCAAAGAGAAAAGGAGGCCTCCCATTGAAAGAGGCCTCCCCATAGATGGAAGGACAAAATGTCCTGGCAATATTCTCCTATCTTACCCAGGCCCCGTCAGGCCCGACATAGTAGCCGTCGGGCGTCCAAGCATTCGTGAGCATCGCTCCGCTGGAACCGAGGTAGTAGTTCCCTACCCAGCAGTCGTGGAGCATCGCGCCTGAGCCGGAGAGATAGTACCAGGAGCCATTGATGATCTGCCAGTCTGTTGCCATCGCGCCAGACCCTGTGAGCCAGTACCAGGTTCCGCCGACATTCACCCAGCCTACTGCCATGGCACCGGAATCCAGAAGGTAGTACCAGCTCCCGCCATAGGCGAGCCAGCCTGTCTGCATCACTCCGTTCTGGTCGCTGTAGTACCAGTCAGTCTCGAAATCGGGCTGGAACCATCCCGTTGCCAGCGAGGCATAGTTGATCACCGATCCATAGGAACCCTTGAGGAAGTACCACTTGCCGTCGATCTTCTGCCAGCCGAATTGCATGGCGCCATCCGTGCCGCAGTAGATCCAGCCATCAATATCGAAATTGCCCGTGTGGCCGACGTAATACCAGCCTGTCACCATAGATCCGTCAGGAGCGAAGTAATAGAGCTTTATAAGGCCGCCCGAGGAGAGGTCATGCAGAATGGTGTTGGAGATCATCTTATAGCCGGCATTCCATTCATAATCGAAGTAATACCATTTGCCGCCGATTGCCTGCCAATATTTTACGGAAGCACCTGAAGCATCAAGGTAGTACCAGTTACCTCCATCCTGGAGCCAGCCGGTCTGCATCCAGCCAGCGGAGTCGAAGTGATACCACTTGCCATCGATCTCCTGCCAGCAGCTCTTAGGATAGGATCCGTCGGCATTCCGGTACCACCATCTGCCATTGCTCGAGACCCACTGCCCCTGCGATGCTGCCGTCGCTGCATAGGCCTCCGTCGCACCGAGACTTGTTGCAGGCGCCAGCGCTGCTGCTCCGGCAGTGACCAGGACCGCCGTCAGCACGAGAGCGAGCTTCCTTCTCCATCCGGATACGGATTTCTTCGATCTCATCTGTTCCTCCTTCTGATGAAAGCCAGCTAGCTCAGCACAATCTGAATGTACATCTACGTGGATTGCAAGATATTGCGCAACATTCCTATGGCACACGCGTTGGATGGCGGAAATGATCGGGGCATGCGGACAAAAAGTTGGACCAGATACGGTCCGGTCAGGAGTCCGCAATGAGCTTCACGCCAGAGCAGAAAGAGAGAGCGCTCGAAGTCCTCGAGGAATGCGGCGGGAAGATGACCCTCGCAATCCGCAAGCTCGGATATCCCTGCAGGCAGACCATGTATGCCTGGATCCGGGAGAGCGATGCTGCGCATGTGAGGACTGCCGGCCGTCCCTTCAGCCACTACGATCCCGAGACGAAGGCGGAGGCCGTCAGGCTCGTGCAGGGCGGGATGGACGGGAAGGACGTGGCGAAGGCGCTCGGGGTGCTCAATGCTGCCACTGTGTACAATTGGGCGAGATCGGCCGAGAGGGAGGAGCCTTCCACGCCAGCCAAACCGACCGTGCCCGAAGGGAGCGAGCATGCCTGGTCGGGCTTCGAAGGGACGCCCGAGGAGTGCATAAGGCAGCTCGAGCTCGAGAACGACATCCTGCGCGGGGTGGTGGAGGTTTTAAAAGCCGCAAGCCTCGATGCGCTGACGAACAGGGAGAAGACCCTGGTCATAGAGCATCTGAGGCAGACGACCGGCCACGCCCTGAAAGACCTCACCGCTTCCTTGAGGATATCGAAGAGCTCCTATGAGTACCAGCGTGCGGCGCTTGCCAGGCCTGACAAGTATGCCGGGCTGCGCTCGAAGATAGCGGATATCTTCGAGGGTGCCAGCCGGTCGCGCGGCTACCGCTACGTGACCCACGAGCTCAGGGAGCTCGAGGAGCCCATCGTGGTCTCCGAGAAGGTCGTGAGGCGCATCATGCGCGAGGAGGGCATGGAGGTCACGCGCAAGAGGGCAGGAAAGCCATGCAGCTCCTACAAGGGGGAGATCACGGATGCCCCCGAGAACCTGGTGAAGCGTGACTTCGCTGCAGGCCTCCCGAACTTCCTGTGGCTCACCGACATCACAGAGTTCGCCATCCCTGCAGGCAAGTCCTATCTCAGCCCGGTGCTCGACTGCTTCGACGGAGCCCTGCCTGCATGGTCGATCTCGTCGGCTCCGGACGACGAGCTCTCCGATTCCATGCTCGAGAAGGCATGCGCAGGCCTGGCTCCGGACGAGCATCCCGTCATCCACAGCGACCGCGGCTGCCACTACAGATGGCCTGGGTGGATCGCGATCTGCGAGAGGAACGGCCTCATCAGGAGCATGTCGGCCAAGGGATGCTCCCCGGACAACTCCGCCATGGAATCGTTATGTGCTCAAGCACATAACGATTCAGCCACTGCATTGTCGTGGCAGCTGCCCGTGCGGCCCACGGAGAGCCTCACGTCGTGCGCTGCGGCCCATGCGGCGAGCTCCGCGCTCGTGTACTGGCTGCCGCGGTCGCTGTGGAATATGGCCCCTCCGGCGACGTATCCGCGCGAATATGCCATCCCGGGCGCCGAGACGACGAGCCCTGCCCTCATGTTGTCCCGCAGTCTCCAGCCGACGACCATGCGCGTGCACAGGTCGATCACGACGGCGAGGCAGCTGGAGCCTCCCGTGGTCCTGAGACAGGCTATGCCGGCCACGAGCTTCGCGGTCGGCACGGGGCACGAGAAGTCCCGACCGATGAGGTCGGGGCGCTCGGGGGCATCGGGATCGGGCACCGTCGTCCTCTTCGAGGCATTGGGGCAGATGCCACGGATGCCCAGCTCGGACATGCATTTCCGCACACGGCAGCGGGTCGTGCCGGCGAATCCGGCGTACCTGTCGTCGTCCATGAGCTTGGACCAGACCTTCCGGAAGCCGAAGCGCCTGCCGCTCTCCTCCCATATCGCGATGATGGCCTCCTTGAGAGCGCCCCAAGGGTCCTCTCCGCCTCCGGCCCCGGGCCATCTGCAGGAGCCCGACCTGCTCACCCCGAGCACCCGTGCCATCATCGAGACGCTGCAGCCCACTCTCTCCGCCAGCATGAGCCGGTACTTGTCCTGCGTCAGAGGCTCCTGGCGAAGAAGGCTGCCGCTTTTCTTGGGAACTCGTTCTCGGCCTCGAGCTCCCTTATGCGCTTCCTCGCCGCGCCGGGCTCCTTCTGCTCGTCCGTCCTCTCCTGGGTCACCTTCCCGGTCTCCGGGTGCTTGATGATCCAGTCGTTCAGGGTCTTGTCGCTGGTCCCGAGCTCTGCGGCGCACTCCCTGATGCTCTTCTTCGGATCGGCCTCGACTGCCTTCCTGTAGTACTCGACTGCCTCGAGCCGGTACTCCTCCGTGTACTGCCGGGGGAGCCTGCCCCTGTCCCTCGATTCCGCCTTCTCGATCTCGCTTGCGCTCCCCGACATCTCTTCGCTCCAATCTGCTGGTGCTGGTGGGTGGGCATCTGGGCAGAGGATATACGCTGCCAGTTCCTGCCGTCCCCCTGTCCACCAAAAGATTACAGCTCAGCCGTCTGGACCTGGTGCGACCGCATGGGCGTTCCGGCCGTGCTCAGGAAGAGGGAGCGGGTTCCTTCGGCCTTCCCCCGCATCGTGGCATAGCGCTCCAGCGCCGCTCCTGTCCGCCCGCCCAGGGGCAGCACCCTCCCTGTCCTGCCCTTCGACCCGCGCACGGCAATCGTGCCGTCTGCCCATGAGATGTCGTCCAGGGCCAGGTTCGCGACATCGCATGCCCTGAGCCCGAGCATGCCCATGCACAGGGCCATCGCCGCATCCCTCGCCCCGCGCACCGTGCCGGAATCGCAGGATGCCAGAAGGGCCTCGAAATCCTCCTCGGAAAGCCGCCCGGGAACCGTGTGCTCGCGGCGCGCAGGGCCGTTCAGCGACACCGCATCGAGCGGCACGCACTCCATGCCCTTCCATCTCAGGAAGCGGATGTACGATCTCAGGTCGCTTCCCTGGAGGGCGCGCATCGACGCGCCTTCGGCCGTGGCTGCGGCCGTATGGCAGCCGGCGAAGTCATGCAGAGTGATCGCCCTGCGCTCGAAGGTGCCATCGGGAAAGACGGCGTGCAGGAACAGCTTTATGGAGGCGATCCTGTTCCTGATGGTCACGGGCTTTATGTTGCCGTGGATGGAGAGATACTTCCCGAATTCCGCAGGCTCCGCATCGATGGCTGCATCCGGCCGGAGCTCCGACGGGACGATGCGCTCGCGGTAGGGCTTCCCGAACCTGTAGGTCCACCATCTCCTCACAGCCGCTGCAGGGATGGTCGACGCCGTGTTGCGCGGCAGCTCCGAGATGTAGCCCTCGACGATCCTCCTGGCCTCGTCCTCTCCCGCTCCGAGCGCTTCCGGCCTCCTCTTCAGGAACGTGCTGACCCGGAAGCGGTAGTTCTTCGATGCAGTCTCCGAGTAGCCGTTGCCGAGCAGATGCCTGTGGAAGCCTTCAAGCTGCTGTATCCTGTCCATTCCGTCTCCTCTCTGCAGGATGCAGTCCCGACAGGGAAGACGTTACAGCGTTATGTGCTCAGCGGATTGCCGATATGCCCCTCCGCCTGCCGTCCGGCAACCACTCGGCACATAATCGCATCCAGCGCATTAGAGCAGGTCTTCGGGCACATCAAGGACGAGTTCTTCCGGGGACGCGACTGGAGCGACTTCGAGAGCTTCAAGCGCGACCTCGAGGCCTATATCCACCATTGGAACCACGTGAGGCGCCAGGCCAGGCTGAAGGGCCTGACCCCGGTGGAGTTCCGGGACCAGGCCCTTCGGGGGGCCGCCTAGCAGTTATGATTTATCGCGTCCAAGTTTTGGGGCGCAGTTCACTTTGAAGTCGAGGGGCTTCTTCGATTCGATCTGCAGCGCTGTACCTAGACTTTCAGTGTGATGAGCTTGTCATACCAGCTCTGCGCCTTCGAGATGTACTCATTATGCTGCGAGCCGCCAACAGCCAGCGATGCAGGGCAGGACGTGCTGCTGCACTCGTTGTGGCCGACGACATTGACGCCCCATTGTGGCCTTCCGAGCTGATATACGATGCAGAGCACTGCAACAAGCTTGGAGCCAGCGTTGATGGTTGTCTCAGTCAGTCTCCAGCCATTCCTGTCAGAAGAACCGGGAGCATCTGCGTGCTCGATACCGATAGACTCGAGATTGGTGTTCCAGTTGCCTGCCTGCCAAGCGGTATCGGAATCATAGACAAGCTGGCCTACCGTACCGTTTGTCTCGACCTGATAATGAGCCGATGCCTCGCGGGTCTGCCAGGTGTTCCAGCATCCCTCAGTCGTGAGCGACCCGGCATTGTGATGGATCACGATCTTCTTGATATAGTGCTGGACCCCGTCGTAATAGCGGCCTTCCATATAGTTCTTGTTCATATGGACTTCTTTGACCGTGCCGGACCAATAGGGGCTGTTCTTGAGCCAGCAATAGCTGTATCCCGTCTGGGGGGCCAGCTGAATGTCTCCGCCATCAGATACCCGATAGTAGCGCTTATTGGAAGGAGAGTACCACGTGGACTTCGTGGTAGCCTCGAATCCGGCAGTCGTGATGTAGCGCTTCTTGCCGTTGTCGTATACGATTTCATCGGTCTGCACCTTGCTGCCCGAGATGAGCAGCCTATCACCGGCAGGAGATGTGAACCATCCGTTTGATGGCACAGCAGTGCCGTACCAGGAGGGTCCAGCGCTCTTTGTGTATATCCATCCCAGACTGACAAGGTGATCGCGCTCAGATACCTGCGTCGTGTAGTGATGCGTAGCGATCTTTGCGTAAGGATTGAAGAGCGTGTAGACAGGAAGTGCCTTATTTGTATGGGAGAACCAGCCTACACCTTCGTTGGTCCATCCAATCTTAATGAGGCTCTTGCGCTCATCAGCGTTGGCAGTGTAGTAGTGGTCTCCGCTCCACTGGTTATAGAGACGGTAGACCTTCACTGTAGAGTAGGTGGGAGAGAACCAGGAGACGGACTCTCCCGACCAGCCGATAGCAATCAGATTGGTTGCCTCATAAGTATTGACCGTAAAGAAATGCTCTCCCGACCATTTGTTGTAGAGACGATAGAGAGGTACCTTGCCCGTCGTATCATAGCCAGCTGCTGAAGCGGCTGTGGCGGTCTCTGCAGACTTGGCTTCTGCTATCTTTTCCGTACTCGCGGCTGCTGCAGCGGCAGTGTCTTCTGCTGAAGAGGTGCTGCTTTCCTTCGCGGAAGCGGCACTTTCGTAAGATGCCTTCTCGCCCTCCGTTGAGGCACCGGCCTCCGAAGATTCCGCAGCAGATGCTGCCTTGCTGCTGTCTGCAGCTGCAGACGCTGAATTGCCTGTGCCCTCTGTGTCCTTCTTGTCACTTGCAGCTGTGCTCTCGCTGGAAGAGCATTTTGCTGCATCAGCCTCATCGCTCGTCTCTGCCTTGTCCGAGCTCTTCTGAGCCTTTGCAGAAGAAGCGGCTGCAGTGTCATCTGCCGCTTCGGTCTTGCTGGCAGCTGCTTCGGAAGCTGAATCCGACTTGCTGGATTTCTCTTCCTCTGCGGCAGCCGAAGAAAGCTGGGTCCCTGCCGTGCTCTGCGTTTCAGCGGCAGTGCTGCTCGCCGTTCCCGTTGCAGATGCCACTACGGCCTCGGCTGTCTTCGTGCTGCTGACAGTCTCCTGCACCGTCTGTCCATCTGCTGCCAGAGCCCGCACAGGCATGCAGACGAGCGCAAGCGTTATGACGCAGGCAGGCAGAGCACAGCGGCCGAATCTGAACATTCTTGCCTGATGCAGTATGGTGATGCCTCCCGACTACGATCTGATAGCATCGCTGCCACCAGATTCCCTTCCCGATGAAAAGCCATCGCAGCGGATTTCCTTAGAACCACAGATGTCTAGCGCTCGGGGCTTTTCTATTACTGGACGCTAATCCTCCAGCATATGATGCAGGGAGGATTTTACTCCCATTTCACGTTGCTGCATCGAATCTCAAAAGCCGCCAGCTGCAATCAGACAGCTGGCGGCTAGGTAGACTATTCCATGTTCTCCAGATATTCCTGGAGCTCTTCCTCCCAGTCGGGCATGTGGAAGCCTGCCGCCTCGAGCTTATGGAGCGAGAGGGCGGAGTGCACAGGCCTCGGGGCTACGGGGCCCTTGGCGGATGCGTAGTACTCGGCGGTGGAGACAGGCTTCACGGCATCGCCGTTGCCGTTCCTCTGCTGGAAGACCGCACGGGCAATGTCGGCCCAGCTCCTGACAGCGCCAGATCCCGTGCAGCCGTAGGTGCCGCATGCGGCATGCGTGTCCAGGAGATGGAATATGGCTGCCGCCATGTCCCTCGTGAAGGTGAGCCTTCCCAGCTGGTCGTCCACGACGGTAACCTCGGAGAGGCTGTCCTTGGGGTCCGCGCACCTGTCGGAGAGGGCGGCCATCGTCTTCACGAAGTTGCGGCCGTCGCCTATGACCCATGAGGAACGCAGGATATAGTGCCTCGGGCATCCTGCCACGGCAAGGTCGCCTGCCGCCTTGGACTGGCCGTAGACGGAGAGGGGGCTGAAGGGCTCGTCCTCCGCATGGAGCTCCCTCGTCCCGTCGAAGACGTAGTCCGAGGAGATGTGGACGAGGCGGATCCCATGTTCCGCGCAGGTGCGGGCGAGCAGCGCCGGCCCCTGGGCATTGGCCTTCCAGCAGGAGATGCGGCCCTCGGGGGTCTCGGCCCTGTCCACTGCCGTCCAGGCCCCGCAGTTGATCACGGTTCCGTAGAGGTCCCAGTCGTACTGGAAGTAGGCAGCAGGATCGGAGAAATCGAAGGCATCGATGTCGCAGAAGTCGAAGGAGGAGGCGATGCCGCGCTCCTCGGCGAGCCGCCTCACGGCGCGCCCCAGCTGGCCCCTGCATCCTGTGACGAGCGTCCTCTTCGGCGCCATGGGCACGACATCCCTGAGATACGGGTGATGGAGATCGGCCTCCGAGAGCGTGGCCTCGGAGAGCGGGATCGGCCACTGGATATCGAGCTCCGGGTCCGCCAGGTTCACGAAGGTATAGGTCTTCTTGAACTCCGCCGACCAGTGGGCATCGACGAGGTAGGTGTAGGCGGTGCCGTCCTCCAATGCCTGGAAGGAGTTGCCGACGCCCCTGGGGACATAGATGGCGCGGGAGGGGTCGAGCGTCGCGGTATAGACCTTGCCATACGTGGCAGAGCCCTGCCTGAGGTCCACCCAGGCTCCGAAGACCGATCCCGTGGCGACCGATATGAACTTGTCCCAGGGCTCCGCATGGATGCCGCGGGTCACGCCCCTCTCCGCGTTGAAGGAGATGTTGTTCTGCACGACATGGAGGTCGGGGATCCCGAGCGCCACCATCTTGGCCCTCTGCCAGTTCTCCTTGAACCAGCCTCTGGCATCCCCATGGACGGAGAGCTCCACGACCTTGAGGCCCTCTATGCCGGTCTCCGTGACAGAGAGATCCTTCTCGAATGCGAAATCGGACATGCTTCTTCCCCCTACTGCCCCTGCTCCGCGTACCTGCGCTCGGTGGCCTCCTTGGCAGGGCGCCACCAGTCCTCGTGCTCCCGGTACCAGTCGATCGTCTGTGCGAGCCCTTCCGCGAAGTCGGTATGGACGGGATGCCAGCCGAGCTCCCGCTCCAGCTTCGTGGGGTCGATCGCATACCTCCTGTCGTGGCCGGGGCGGTCGCGCACCCAGTCGAAGGCATCCTCGGGCTGGCCCATGAGGGAGAGGATCTCGCGCAGGACGTCTATGTTCGATCTCTCGCCGTTGGCGCCTATGAGGTAGGTCTCGCCTATCCTCCCCTTCGTGAGGATGTCCCAGACGGCGCGGGAGTGGTCCTCGGTATGGATCCAGTCGCGGACATTCTCCCCCGTGCCGTAGAGCTTGGGGCGTATTCCGCAGAGGATGTTCGTGACCTGCCTCGGTATGAACTTCTCCACATGCTGGTAGGGGCCATAGTTGTTGGAGCAGTTCGAGATCGTGGCCCTGAGGCCGTAGGTCCTCTCCCAGGCACGGACCAGGAGATCGGAGGATGCCTTCGTTGAGGAATAGGGGCTGCTCGGCCTGTAGGGGTCGTCTGGCTCGAAGCGCCTCGGCTCATCCAGGGCGAGGTCCCCATACACCTCGTCCGTGCTGATGTGGTGGTAGCGGACATCGTACTTCCTTGCAGCCTGCAGGAGCCTGTAGGTTCCCACGACGTTCGTCTGCACGAAGGGCTCGGGGTCAGCGATCGAGTTGTCGTTGTGGGACTCCGCCGCATAGTGGACGATCGCGTCGTGGCCGGGCACTACCTCGTCCAGGAGCTCCGCATCGCAGATGTCGCCCACGACGAGCTCCACCTGGCTCTCCGGGAGGCCTGCAATGTTTGCGGGGTTGCCTGCATAGGTGAGCTTGTCGAGGACCGTTATATGGCACTCGGGGTGGTTCCTCGCCACCCAGCGCACGAAGTTGGACCCGATGAAGCCGCAGCCGCCCGTGACGACGATGTTTGTGGGCTCGAAGATGTCTGCCATTGATCTATTCACATCCTGCTATCGGTTGAATGATTGATGATATAGGTGCTTCTAGTCGTCTCTCGTGAACTGGATGCGGCGGTCAAGCACCTTCCTGAGGTGCTGGCCATAGGGGCTGTTGCCGTATTCCTCGGCTGCCGCCTCGAGCTGCTCCTCGGTAATCCAGCCACGCTCATAGGCAATCTCCTCGATCACGGAGATCATGATGCCCTGAGACATCTCGATGGTCCGCACGAAGTTCGATGCCTCGAAGAGGGAGTCCATCGTGCCGGTATCGAGCCAGGCATAGCCACGGCCCAGCGTCACCACATCGAGGCTTCCTGCCTTGAGATACATCTCGTTGAGCGTCGTGATCTCAAGCTCTCCTCGGGCAGACGGCTTCACTTCCTTTGCCATCTCGCAGACGCGGGAGTCATAGAAGTAGAGGCCGGTCACGGCGTAGTTCGATTTCGGATGCTCCGGCTTCTCCTCGATGGAGATGGCATGGCCATCCTTATCGAACTCCACGACACCGAAGCGCTCCGGATCGTCCACATAGTAGCCGAAGACCGTCGCTCCCCCAGCATGCTCTGCCTTGTCCACAGCACGGCGCAGATGCCTCGAAAGGCCATTGCCGTAGAAGATGTTGTCTCCCAGGATGAGGGCACAAGAATCGCCGTCGATGAAGTCCTCGCCGATAATGAAGGCCTGGGCAAGGCCATCAGGAGATGGCTGCACGGCATAGCTGAGCGAGATGCCGTACTGGGATCCATCGCCCAGAAGCTCTTCGAAGCGCGGAAGGTCTGTCGGCGTCGAGATGATGAGGATATCCCGGATGCCTGCCAGCATGAGGGTGGACAGCGGATAGTAGATCATCGGCTTGTCGTAGACCGGCAGAAGCTGCTTCGAGGTGACCCGTGTCAGAGGATAGAGACGCGTTCCGGAGCCTCCAGCAAGAATGATGCCTTTCATAGGGCGTTCCATTTCCTTTCGAAGGAAGCCTTTACTCGCCAACCTCTATTATTATATGGAACGTCGTTTCGAGCGGAGGAGTCAGCATGCCCAGAGCCTCAATCATCATCCCCTGCTATAACGCCGAGAAATACCTTTCCGATACGCTCAGGAGCGCACAGAGCCAGACCGAGCGCGATATCGAGATCATCTGTGCCGACAACAATTCGACAGATTCCACAAGAGATATCCTCGAGAAGGCAGCCCAGGAAGATAGCCGCATCCGCATTCTCGAAGAGAAGACTCCAGGTGAGGGCCCAGCCAGGCAGGCAGGGCTTGCTGCCGCCACGGGCACATGGCTCTACTTCCTTGATGCTGACGACCTTATGGAGCCCCAGCTCCTCGAGCGCGCCATCGCCACAGGTGAAGGCAAAGATGCCGACCTTGTCATCTTCCGTACCTGCACACTGAACGACAAGACCGGCGAGGTCATGCCGATCGGCTATTCCTATCTGCGCGACTGGCTGCCCCAGGATATGGATGTCTTCGATCCGCATGAGTGGCCAAAGCGCATCCTCAACTCATTCCAGAACTGGGTGCACAACAAGCTCTTCAGGGCATCCTTTGTCCATGAGCACAATCTTGCCTTCCAGCCAGTCCACAGGACGGCAGATCTCCTCTTCACCTGCCGTGCTCTTACCGAGGCACACCGCATCGTTCTGCTCGACGAGTTCCTTCACAGGTATCGCATCAACAACGCAAACAGCGCGATGGCAACAAGCGACAGCTATCCACTTGACTTCTATGAGGCGCTCATAGCCTTGAGGGATACGCTGAAGGAACAGGGTACCTGGGACCTCTACCATGATTCCTACATCAGCTGGGCTGCCATCAGCGTCATTGCCAACCTGGAAACGGCACGCTCCCTTGAAGGCTTTACCACTATTGCAGACAGGATGAAGCAGGGCGGACTCAGGGAGCTCGACCTGGCCGATGCAGACATTTCATCTCTCGAAAGCCCCTGGCACCAGCAGCGTATCCAGGATATCCTCCATCTTCCTCTGACGGAGCTGGTCTTTGCCCACTACGCGGACCTCAAAATCAGGCGTGATGGCTGCGAAGACCACGCATCGCGTCTCCGCATGGAGAATGCAGACCTCAGGGCAGAGATAGAGGGCCTCAAAGACCGCATCTCTGAGCTGGAGCATGAAATCGAGCTCAGAAACAAGGCCATAGAGGGCTTCGAGGATTCCACGTCATTCAAGATAGGCCGCTGCATCACGGCACCAGCCCGTGGACTGCGTGACAGGATGCAGAAGCGACGTTGAGGAGCCTAGCTGCATTCGTATTCGCTTTCATGAATGCACAAAGCAACTTCAATGAGAAGGACATTGCAGGCTTCCAGCCGAGAGGCGAAAGCCTGCATCTTTGAGCAAATGTCCTGCATCCAACACCAAATAGGTGCAGCTATCAGGTGAAGTGTCTCAGAACATAAAGAGATAGGAGACCTCTTTTCCGGCGTCATATCCCTTCACAAGGAAGACACTATAGGGAAGCGGTTCTCCCTCATGCTTGTCCGTGTCGTACCAGTATATGTACTTGCGGAACAGCGCCATCTGGGAATTGGGCTTGATATAGGTGCCCTTTGGCCAAATCTCAATCGTGTCAATCTTTTCGAGCATGGCACCGCTATTCCGGACGGTCCAGTTATGTGCCGCACTCGGCGTTCCGCTGCTGTCATCGGTAGCATATGGATCGGCTTCGTAGACTACGCTCCCTTCGTTCCCGGTGTATGAGAGGGTGGCAAGACGTGCGACATAGTGGTCTCCCACCTTTGTGATGTTTGAAAGACGTCCTCCATAGGTGCGCTTGATTTCGGGGTAGACATGCCAGTCGGTTGCAGTGTATATGCCGTCAAGATACAAATCGAGTCTGGCATCATCATGACGTGCCAATTGATCGAAGATATATATCGGATCACCGAAATAGCCACGGCTAAACGAAGACAGCGCCTTGGGATACACTGCTTCGATCATTGCCAGCTCTTCCGCAGACAGCTCATTGTCGTCCCCCGAATACCAGGCAATGCCCTCCTGTGTCCAGCCAATTGAGCCAAGATAGTCATATTCGGACTTAGATATCGTAAAGAAGTGTGTTCCCTGTGTCAGCCAGGGATTGAAAAGGCGATACACCTCATGGCCGCTGGATGCAGCGGCAGAATGGTAGGCAACGCCTTCCTTCCTCCACCCAATGGTGCCCAGATGGTTGTATTCATCAAGGCTGCGGGTGTAGTGATGGTCGCCGCTGTAGGGATTGTAGAGACGGTAAACCTCATCTCCCGAGGCTGGTGCGGTCCAGGCAAGCTTCTCGCCGTTCCATCCTGCCCTGCGGCACGAATCGTATTCATCAAGGTTCGTCGTGAACAGATGCTCTCCCGACCATCTGTTGTACAGGCGCCATACCTCAGTTCCACCGGCAGCATACGCACTGTCAGGTACTGCCAGCACGATCAGGAGCGCAAGCATCAATCCACCTGCAAGCCTGGACAGAATCGCTGCAGCACGGTGCCCTTCCTGCTTCGTAGCCACTTCTCCTCCTTAGGACAAGAGCTACCGTCTCTTCATTTCGTTATCCGCTCTGGGTCTCTCAATATCTTCTAGTACGGTTACATGAGTATGCAGGATCAAGCAGTCCTACGCCTCATTCGCCGACCATTCAATGGTGTTGGGAAACCTTGAGCGTTTCTGAATCTTATAGTATTTCTTGCATCCGCTCTTACTAGGCGATATCCGTCAACGTCTGCTTTGGGAGGTCCTATGAAGACCCGCAGCCACCACATCTTCAGATTGATTGGCATAACGTTTCTATTTGCGCTGCTGCTATTGCCGCATGCTGCCCACGCAGCAGACTCCACCCAATATGTACCGCAATTCGATCCCTCATCCTTCTCCGTCACCCCCAAGAGGGCGACTGCAGGGGACACCGTGACCTTCTCCGCAAAGGCAAGCGCGGGTTCGGCCAAGCTCAATGACAGCATGCAGCTCGACTTTGTCATGCCAATCTCGAAGCAGGACCGCACGGTCTGGCTCTACGACAAGGACGGCGACGGGACCTATGTGGGCACGATGTCCGTCAGCAGCGACATGGAGCCGGGGGAATGGAACGCACGCTTCATCTCCGTCGATGATTCTGCGGGATACTCGGGCATATACAGCGGCGAGGGCGTATCGGGGCTCAGCTTCGAGGTTTATGGCACCTCCGGTACAGGGAAGGGCCCCGAATTCGATCCCTCATCCTTCTCCGTCACCCCCAAGAGGGCGACTGCAGGGGACACCGTGACCTTCTCCGCAAAGGCAAGCGCGGGTTCGGCCAAGCTCAATGACAGCATGCAGCTCGACTTTGTCATGCCAATCTCGAAGCAGGACCGCACGGTCTGGCTCTACGACAAGGACGGCGACGGGACCTATGTGGGCACGATGTCCGTCAGCAGCGACATGGAGCCGGGGGAATGGAACGCACGCTTCATCTCCGTCGATGATTCTGCGGGATACTCGGGCATATACAGCGGCGAGGGCGTATCGGGGCTCAGCTTCGAGGTCACAAAAGACACAATATCTGACAGAAGGACCATCCGCTATAAGGACGGCATGGACGGTCAGGCATTCGAAGATGTGACATACTCCTGCAGCGATGGAGATGCAACACCTCCATTCTCAGGAACATTCAAAGATGGCTATTGGACCATTACTGGCTGGTCTCCAGATGTCGCCAAGACCGTAGATGGCGATGCCGTCTACACAGCCAAGCTCGAAGGCCATCCCGACTATTCAGCCTATGTTGATGAAGGCGAGATCGCCCTGTCGTACAAGGAAGACGGCAACAGCACATCCTTTGCATCCTGGACTGTCGACGATTCATCTATCGGGCATATCACCGGTTCAACAATCGGGCTTTATACACCAAGCGGCATCGAGTATTCATCCACATTCCAGCCGGAAAAAGTTGGTCACACAAAGGTATCCCTGCAGGTCTGGGGTCGCGGCACCATCGCAACCTTCTATGTCGAGGTGCTACCAAGCCGCAAGATCGATATCTCCAATGGATCGATAGAAGGCATTCCCGAAAGCATTATCTACACACCTAACAGCAATGCCATTTCTCCAAAGATTTCCGTGGGTGGCAAGACCCTCCAGGAAGGTACCGACTACGCTCTCGAATTCACGGGGACAGATGATACCGGGACCGCCACAGTGAAGGCTACCGGAAAGGGAATGTATAAGGGGGATCTTTCTACCACATACCAGATACTGCCGAGGCCTCTCTCTGATGTGAGTCTAGATAAGATTCCAGACCAGGCATATGCAGGTGCTGCAATTGAGCCAACACCTTCACTGTCCTACAACAGCACCACACTTGTTGCCGGAACAGACTATGTAGCGTCATACCATGATAACGAAGCCATTGGGACCGCCAGTGTCTCTCTCACGGGAGCAGGCAACTATTCCGGAACAGTTGCCACAAGCTTCGTGATCTATGGAGATATGACACAGGCTACAGTAGAAAGAATTCCTGATCAGCTGTATTCCGGCAATCCAATCACCCCATCAGTCGTAGTCAAACTATTTGACCTAAGCCTTCAGGACACATCCGACTACGGCGTGTCGTATTCCAACAACATCGAAGCTGGAACGGCCACCGTAACTATTACGGGCAATGGCAGTGCATACCGCGGATTCGCGACAAAAACGTTCCGAATTGTCACCCCAGTGTCCATGTACCGCCTTTACAATCGATGGAGCGGAGAGCATCTCTTTACTGCAAGCGCCGATGAATATGCCTTCCTTGCCTCGATTGGATGGACCCAGGAAGGCATTGCCTGGAAATCTCCCTCCGCATCCGATACCCCTGTCTATCGACTCTACAATCCCTATAGCGGTGACCATTTCTACACGAGCGATAAGACAGAGTATGACTATCTTGGCTCTATCGGATGGAATCAGGAAGGCATCTCGTTCTACTCTGCGGATACAACCACAGGCATCCCCATCTACAGGCTCTTCAATAAATGGTTGACCCAGGGCACGCATCTCTTCACGACCAGCGCAGATGAATACCGGCAGCTCGGAAGCATCGGCTGGAACCAGGAAGGCATAGCATTCTACGGTCTGGATGCATAGACATTACAATCAAAATTCTGGCAAACAATGCTCAGAGATCGAGCATCGGTCTCTGAGCATTTTCGTATGTCAATGCCTACTTTGTTCTTTGCGCGGTCAGTCTATGTCCCGTACCAGGCAATTCCCTCATCTTTCCAGCCCAGCGAGACAAGGTTGTCACGCTCCGCGGCACTCAGGGTGTAGTTGTGGGTACCGATGGTCTCGTAGGGGTTGAACTGCCTGTAGAGTGGCTCTCCCGAAGCGGCAGGAGCTGTATGCCATGCCGTGCCTTCGCCGTTCCAGCCTATGGTCTGAAGCGATGCGTATTCAGAAGAACTCGTGGTATAGAGATGGTCGCCCGAATAGGGATTGTAGAGGCGGTAGACGCTGCCTCCGCTCGTAGGCGCGTACCAGCCAATCCCTTCATAGTTCCATCCGATCGAGCTCAGATGGTCACGCTCGCTCGAAGACAGCGTATAGAGATGCTCTCCTGAATAGGGATTGTAGAGACGATAGACCTCGACAGATGGCTCTCTGAGCCTGAAGTCGAGATCGACGTTGCCGGATATGCCGTCGACGCTTCCCTCGGATGTGCACTGCCAGTATCTGTAATCCCCTGTATAGGTGCACTCATCGTTGTACTGTGCCACCCAGCGCGACCAGCTGCTGAAAGAGGAATCTGTCAGATAGTTCTTCCACCAGTTGAGATTGGCGTAGACTCCCGGTACATACCCTTCATTGGCAATTTTCTCGCAGAACTGCGTAGCAATCGTCGTAAGCGCAGAAGTGCTCTTGGGCAGAGACGCATCTTCGAGGTCATAGTAGATGGGAAGTGTCGGATGAAGGCCAGAGATGGCATTCAGCACATACTCAGCCTCGCAGGTGCCCGCTTCGGAAGAGATGCTGAGGTTTGCATAGGAGTAGTGATAGATGCCATAGGGTATGCCCAGGCTCTCGCAGGCAGCAGCATTCTGCTTCAGATATCTGTCATGCTGGCTGGCATCCGTCATATCGTCGAGCCAGCCGTAGCTGCTGCGGATGATTGCAAAATCTATTCCATCGGCAGCAACCGATTCCCAGTCTATCGACCCCTGGTGCGAAGAGACATCAATCCCTTTTGCCACAGCATTCGGAATCACCGCCCCGCTGCTCGAAATATAGCCCGCGCTTGTCTTGGCCCAGGCTGTCGTTGCAGAAGACATGCGCCCTCCTATTCCGCTGCACTGGTATCGGGCTGGCTTAATGCCTCGCCCATGTCATACCTGAAGCTCTCTGGCAGATCGTTCTTCATGCGGTAGAGGATGTCTTCGACTGAATCATCCGTCCCTTCAGCCTCCTCTGCCTGCGCTGTGGCAGGAAGAGCAAATATCGGCAGAGCCGCAGCAAGACCAAAGAATGACCTTCTGGTAAGAAGACCCACGAATATCTCCTATGCATCTGAATGCCGCCCATGCATTCCAGCCTCCGGAGCAGGGAAATCCCTTCTATAGGGAGGCATTGGGCGTCCTGTTGATTGCTGCAGACCACTATACCTATATCGACCAGCAGGTTCTCTTATGATGCCTGAACAGCTCATGGGTTCATGGATATGCCAGAAGGGCAGAGATGCTTAGGCGGCCAGCCGATAAAGAATGAGAAGCTGGTCTTCCCGGGAATATCTCTCTTTCTCTCCCTCTCTCCCTACATCTTCGTGCCATGCATCCACAAGAAACGGAGCAGCACCGCAGAGGATGCTGCTCCGTTCAGAAGGCAAGTCTGCTGGAGGCAGAGACTACACGTTCAGCGCATAGAACTCGATGCCCTCCTGATGCCAGCCAAGCTGGCCGAGGTGGTTGTACTCGTCCGCATCGGCGGTATAGAGGTGCGTGCCCTGAGTCAGCCACGGATTGAAGAGACGGTAGATGGGCTTCTTCGAGCTCACGCCCACCGAGTCGTCGACCGAGTAGAAGGCAGTGCCCTCCTTCCTCCAGCCAATCTTCTCGAGGCTGTTGTATTCGGACTGGTTCGACGTATAGAAGTGATCACCGCTATAGGGGTTGTACATGCGGTAGACCGGTGTCTTGGATGTCGAAGGAGACACCCAGGCCACATTCTCGCCGTTCCAGCCGATCTTGACGAGGCCATCGTATTCGGACTTGCTTGTCGTGAAGAGATGCTCTCCCGACCACCTGTTGTACAGGCGGTACACCTGAACAGTGGCATTCTGGCCATCCACCCACTGCTTGTACTCGACGCTCGAGCCCTTGAGCACGGCATCGTCAGCCACTGCAGGCAGCTGGACCATGAGCTTGGCACCTGCCATCACGCTGAGCGACTGAAGATCTTCCTTGCGGGTGACGCCGTTGTTCGGATAGCGGTAGGAGTACTCCTCGACACGCGTCGTGGCGTCGAACGGGGAGTCAGACGTGACGATGAGCTGATAGGTCGTTCCCAGAGGAATATAGATGATCTGGTTCCCATCTTCCTTCCTTGCATGGATCCAGTCATTCGTGCGGGAGACCACTACACCATTCTGGAACGTAGCCTCGGTGGCGCCGCTCTCCTGGTTCACGACCGCAACCTGGACGGAAGCAGGAAGCGTGACCATGCGATATCCTGCACACTGAGAGCTCGTAGGAGACACGGTAGGCTGGGAGTTCGTCTCTGCCATGCGTACGAAGGAGAGCGCAACCTCATCCATATGCGGAAGCATGAGGTAGCTCGAGTACTTGGCAAGGGTGCCGGTGTACCAGCCACCGCTCGTTGCCACATCATGCGCAGCAACGCCGGTCAGGGCATCGACGACAATCTTTGCCTGGGCCTTGAACTTGATTCTCGCAGCCTCGGTATTGTCGATCATGCCTGCCTTGGAGTAGGCATCAGTCAGGATGTCCGGGAACTTCTTCAGGAGCACGAGTGGAAGGCCGTCGTATGCCTCCTTCTGCTCAGCCACGTAATTCGAGACCACGCCTCTCTGCGACGAGGAAGCACCGACATAGAGAGCGCTGACTTCAGCAAATGCCACCTGCTCGGTCTTGGCATAGAAGCCCCTTAAGAGCGGCGTCTCGACAACGAGGTTTGCAAGGCCCGTCGTAAACTCCCTCTGATTGCTGAACGGCGGCGTGATGATTGAGTTCAGAGATTCCGTTCCTGCCGCATCGGCAGCGCCGGAATCATCCTGCGTCGTAACAGATTCGGACTTGGCGGAAGCAGCATCTGCGTCATCAGTAGAGGTGGCGCCCTGTGCCGCACCCTCGGTCACGACATCGAGCAGGACCTCAGGCATGGAAGGCACGCCTTGAGCGTCTCCTGCAAGACCGAGGGAATCCACTGCATCTGCACCGTCTGTCGACTCAAGCGAAAGCGCATTGGAGGCAGCAGAGCTCAGGCGCGTCGGCGTGAGCTCGCTGACGTTGTAGGTGACATCGGAGTTCAGCACTTTCAGCTCGGCATTGACGGCAGCCTCGGTCGTCTGGTAGCCGCCTTCCACATCGTTCGGTGCAGCATGGAAGAGATGGTCCTGTCCGTAGCGGGTGAAGCCCCACTCGCTCATAGCGACCTTGGGAACCAGGTCTGCAGTATTCACGAAGTTGTGGATGTTGTTGAACATCGCATCATGGGCATCGGATGCCGTCGTGCCCTGAGGAGTGGCGAAGCAGTAGGCAAAGAGATTGTCGCCCGAGTACTTCCCTTCCCGGTCATAGCGGGCGGCTGTGAGGTTGGCAACAGCAGAGGTGCGGCTATAGCCGACAATCCAGAGCTTGACGCGCTGGCCCTGGAAGCGCTCAAGGTACTCGTCGATGCGTTCCTTGAAGAGGTCTGCCGTCTGCGAGAAGCCGGTGTGCTCGCCTGTAGAGCCAACCAGCATGTTCTGGTACCACTCGAGGTTGTACATGAGGCCGCGGCCGCCAGCAAACACGAGCTTGTAGGCACCCTGGTCATCCGTCATGTCGCGCGATGCGATGAACGTGCCGATGGTTCCCTCTTCAGCGCTGGGAGAGGTGAGATCATGCTCATCGAAGTCCTTGAAGCCAAGCTCGGTTGCAAGAGCTCTGATGTTCACGTCTCCATCTGTGTACTGGTTGTCATCCCAGGACATGGCGCGGGGACCCAGAGCCATCTCCATGCAGAGCGACATGTCTGCCAGAGGAAGCGAATACTCAGAGGATGTTCCGCTGAAATACGTATCGCTCCAGTGGTACGCCATAGGGATGTTCTTCGAGTCGGACAGGGAATCTGAGCACTTGTAGAAGACACCATCTATCGCAGTAGGATCGTCCTCCGCCGAAGCGACCGACGGAACCGCAAGGACAGCAAGCGCAGACAGGACGATAGCCAGCGCCAGCAGCAATGGCACCATCCGTCCTGCGCACCTCTGCCTCGTGCCGGAATCTCCGGCATGCAAGCACTTCTCCATGTACGTTTGCCTCCTTCAGTCAAGGACCTGCCGAAGAAGCTTCCATTCGGCTGCATTCATGGCCGAAAAGGCAACTCCTATCAGAAAAGCATCATCTACTTGAAGCGTAGTTCAGCTTCTGATTTGCAGGTGGTCCACACTTGACGGGGAACGGTCAAGTTCGGCCTCATCCTGGATCACAGAAGCTGCCTGATTTCCCAGCGCGTCATACCGTCCATGACAAAATGCGCAGGGGCAGATGCATTGCATTCCGGCCCCTGCGCATCTATGCACTATGAAGAAGAGTTTCTGCTATGAGGCAGATACGACCTTCCAGACCGTATACGGCCCTTCAGCTGCCACCTTCTCCAGATGAGCCGTTTCGGTATTGGCCTGGCTGACATCTCCTGTTGCCAGCCAATACGTACACCCCAAAGTCTTGAGGTCGTCCGCTGTCAGGTGCACCATTATGAGATCGCTCTGCATCACTTCGAAAGAGGCAGAGGAAGCTGCCCCCACTTCTATGTGAGCATAGCGGTTATAGGCATCCTGATACTGTCCATCAGGGTCGATCTTTCCCCACAGCGACATATGAGGATAGGTATTGACGCTGTTGATGGTTGGCAGCCCATGGGCCACAAGATCCTGACTCAATACGTAAGAATCAGTCGCCCAGACGCCCTCGCCCTCATCCATTGATACCTGCTGAGCCAATTGTGCAGGTACATTCTCTTCGAGAGCCTGCGCACCTTGCTGGACTGGATTCACGAAGGCACCCGGCAGAAGCAGCGGCACGGCCATCACGAGCGCTGCCACACCATTGATTGCTGCGTGATTCCCTGCCTCCAAAGCAAGAAGGACAGCTGCAAGGCAGAATGTGGCAACGAAGAGAACGACGCCTATCGAAAGACGCATTGCCTGAGGATTCGCAAGGCGTCCAGCCATCGCATAGAGCATAGCAAGCAGGAATGCCGGAATGGCAGCTTTCCACAGGCTGACTGCTTTGCAGGTGCCTGTCTCAGATATCTCTTTATCATGAGCTCCCAGCTCCACACCACGGACGAGCAGAGCTGCATCCAGGAAGCCAAGCGGCAAGGCAATCCGATAGGTAGGGAGCTCATTCAGAAGCGTCAACTTGGCAAGAATCTCGGGAAAGCCAAAGAAGCCATACCAGAGAAGCACTGCATAGGGCACCAGGAGCGCAAGCGTGATGCCATCATGCTTTCTGACCAGACCATTCTTGACGGCAAGGATAGCGCCCAGAGGAGCCAGGGCCAGGTACGTTGCAGACTCGCATACATTGGCGAAGGAAGCTGAAGCGATGGGCCCAGCAATCGAGGTCGTCAGCTTAGGCAGAAGCTGAAGCAGGCCACCTCCCCTTTCGTTTCTGGCGCCAGGATAGACAGATCCCATGACAGCAGCGACGGTATCTTTCGAGTACCAGAGAACATATGCCAGAAGAAGCACCACTGCCGCAACACAGACAATCAAAGGCGCACAGATGCTACGCATCTGCTTGTGCCTCTTGTCTCCGTCTGTCCGCTTTGCCCACTCCACGCAGACCCAGATGCCAAGAGCCAGAAAGATCCAGAAGAAAGGCACCTGCCACGCCGGATAGAGAATCAGGAGATAGCTTCCACAGAGCCAGGCAAGGATGGCAGACATTCCCCAGCGCCCTCGTCCTGTCTCTGCATTCAGAAGGCTATGAAGCGTAAGGACGAGTCCCTCTCCGAAGATGAGGAGCTCAGCTGTCCCATTCACCGCAAACCACCACTGCGTTGCCGGAGAGAGCGTGCACATGAGCGAGCCCAGGGCACACAGGCCGTCATCCTTGGACAGAAGACGGAAGAATTCGAACCCCACGAGCATCATGCACAGCATGCGTGCATCCCAGAAGAAGGCAAGCCCACGCTCTGCACCCAGCAGCAGATATCCCCAAAGGAAGGGACGGAAGAGTGTTGCTACTGCATACGAAGGCTGGCCATAGACCATGGTCACATCGGTGCCGCCACCAACAAGGACAGGGCTTGCAGCATTGAAGCCTGAGGCAGCCTGAGAGAAGGCGAAAGGCGTCATCACGTCCCATTCGTCGGAACGTATCGGTCTCGGCAAGCCCAGAAGCGTTCCCTGGTAGCCTTCTTCTCCCAGGAACCTCCCCCATTGTGCGACCGATGAACCACTGATATTCAGGGCTACGCAGGCAATAAGGATGACAACGGCTATCGGATAGCGCCATCTGACAATATGCTCGAAGAGCTGCGTACGGAGCAGAAGGAAGAACAGCATAAACGCCGCAATGGAAAAGAGCAGCAGATGTACCAGACTGGAAGCAGATATGGCTCCGGCAAGGAAGCCTGTAACCGCACCAGTACGGTCGGCCACGACCGCTTCGTGAAAGAGTTCGGCATAGAGCCCTGTTACAGCAGCAGTGGCTGCGCTCAGGAAAATCATCAGCGGAGAGATCTGTCTCCCGGCACTCTGAGCTGAGATATGCGACATATGTTTTGCGCTCAAACCAATCTCCTTATCAATCACTATCTCTCACGCCAAAGCGGGTAATGGAAGCAGCATCTTCGCTCTCAATATATCGCTAGCGCCCCTCTGTCATCCATCCTCCCTTTCACTACGCTGGCCGGGTTCTTTGTTGCGTGGAGAGCAAATCCTTACAACTTCCGCTCAGGTTTGCCTAAGGTCTTCTTCAGGATGCCGTTCACATGCGCTGGAAGGGGCGGATATGAGCATCAGGAAGAAGAAGAGCGGGAACCATTTCAGTCCGAAGGCGAAGAGGAAGTGGAGGATATGGATAGCGTCGGCTGTAGCCGTGGCGCTCGTCGCTGTCGTTGCAGCCATAGGCATATCCACCTCACGGGGCACCATCAGCCCTGCCGGGACGGGGCAGACTATACTCACAGCTCAAGATTCCTCATCCTCATCGGACGCTGAGGCTTCTGACCAAGACACGTCAGCAGCAGATCAAACAGATGGTGGGACGTCACAGTCCACGCCTGCAACCAGCCATCAATCAAGCCAGCCACAGACGGCTGCGCTCACTGCTGAGGAAACAGCAGCCATACAGCAGCAGGAAGAAGAGAACAATTCAGGCGCCTCCGACGGTGTCATCTACGAGCCAGGAGTCGTGCTCGTGCCGGTCGAGCCTGGGCAGACGGCAGAGGACATCGATGCAAAGCTTGAACAGGCTGACGGCATCGCCACGAAGTCTGTCGACGACCAGGACATCTCCCAGGGATTCGTCCGCGTGAAGACCGCAGGCGATGTCTCAGTAGAGGATGCAGTGGACCAGCTCGGCAAGGCAGGCCTCTCCTCGCAGCCGAACTTCGCCTACTCGCTTGGTGACGAGCAGATAGGTACGGGCACGTCTATGGAGACATCTTCGCAGGCATCAGATAACAGCAAAGCTGACACCGCTTCCGAAACGAACGATACGAAGCTCAGTGATGCCGCTCAGAATGAAGCTGGCCTTGTAGATACCGGCATCTATAAGGCATGGGATATCGCAAAGTCGAACAAGAAGGTGTCTGTCGCCGTCCTCGACACAGGCTTCCTGACGACCCATGAGGACCTCAAGGACAACATCGTCGCAACCTACGATGCGACTGTTGCAAATCCGGCAAATGGCATCGCAGGAGACGTGAGCGACGTGACCGACCTCATGGGCCATGGTACACATGTCGCAGGCATCGTCTCGGCAGAAGCCGACAACGGCAAGGGCGTCGCAGGCGTCTCCTACAACGCAGGCATCGTCGGCGTGAAGATATTCCCCTCGTATGACGTGAGGGATGCTTCGACAGAGACGAACAAGAGGCTTCCCCACTGCTACACCGACGATATCGTCTACGCCTACAAGTATGTGCTCGCCAACCAGAGCAGATATAACATCAAAGTGATCAACATGAGCATCTTCGGCGTCGGCATGAGTTCCGACTCGCCAAAGTGGGTTGCACAGGACAAGCTGTTGGCTTCGGAAATCCAGCAGGCCTATGATGCTGGTATCGTGAGCGTCTGCTGCGCGGGCAACTACAATCCATACATGGACGAGGATGCCAGCAGCACTCAGCGGTTCATGCCCTACGATGACACCTTCCCTGGCGACCTTGATGCACCAATCGTCTCTGTCATGAATGCATATGCTCCTGATTGGGGACCCCACGACATCTGGTCACTGAACGGCAGTTCGAACTTCAATACCGTCTCCCAGACCGAAGGAAAGACCCATAAGAACATATGCGCACCGGGAAGCTGGATTCTTAGTTCAATCAATACCGGCGATGATCAATATCAGTACTACTCGGGTACGTCGATGGCATCGCCGTGGGTTGCAGGCGTCGTCGCGCTCGAATTTGCCTCGAATCCGAACCTGACTCCCGCGCAGGCCATCCAATATCTCTATGATTCCGCCACGGACATGACACACTATGGCACCGGATGGGACCGGTACACGGGGTACGGATTGGTCAATGCCTACCGTGCCGTCCTCCTCGCCTCGGGCTCGAACGCGAAGCGCGACATCAGCGAAGCGACCGTAGAGGCTCTGCCTATCCAGCTTCTGTCCAACGGCAAGGCCTGCGAGCCAACGCCCACGGTCATGTTTGGATACCAGAAGCTCAGAGAGGGCACAGACTACACCGTCTCTTACTCCAAGAATACAGAAGTAGGTTATGGTGCCACAATAACGGTTACTGGAATAGGCAACTATACTGGCACGACAAGCAGCTATTTCGCCATCGCTGACAGCGTACCCGATCTGGCAACCTCATCCAGCGTCGACATTTCATGCTTCACATCCTTATACGACGCACGGAGCGCCGATCATCCCATCAATGTTGGCATTGCCATAAATACAAGCAGCAATTACATTTTCTATCTGCAGAAAGGCATCGATTTTGACTACACCCTTTCTGATGCTGGCTCTGACGGCAACGTCAATGTCAGCATTACCGGCAAAGGAATCTTCGCAGGACAGAATTTCAGCAAGAAAATGAAAGTGTCTGGAGGCACCGATATCAGCTCCCTTCGTTGGAATGAAATCGGAGATCAGGCATATACTGGCAAACCCGCCACTCCCATCCCTCACATTTTCACTGATGGCAACTACCGTCTGAGTCAGGGCGTGGACTACACGCTCAGCTACGAGAACAACGTGAATGTTGGCACTGCCAAGGTGACCGTCACGGGAAAGGGCGCCTTCACGGGAACGAAGACCGTGGAGTTCAAGATCGTGGGACCGACAGACATCAGCGCTTCAAGCACGATCAAGGCCAAGATCAGCAGGGATACCTATACCTATACCGGAAGCCCGATAGAGCCGACGGTCACTGTCACGGAGACTAAGCCAAATGATGGACCTGAATCGCTCCAGTGCCAGATGGAGGGTATAGATAGCCCCGACTATAAAGCGTCCTTCGAGAGCAACGTGCATGTAGGCACAGGCTATATCGTCGTCACCGGCATCAATGGCTACACAGGGACCATCAGGGTGCCGTTCAAGATAGAGCCGGCAGACATCTCGGGGGCGACCATCGAGACGATTCCAACCCAGATCTATACCGGCTCTGCCCTGACGCCCTCCGTCACGGTGAAGCTCGGAGGAAGGACCCTCGCCGCAGGGACGGACTATACCGTCTCCTACTCCAACAATGTGGAGCCCGGGACTGCGACAGTGACTCTGACTGGTATAGGCAACTACACGGGATCCGTCAGTACAACATTTACAATCAATTACACACCAGCCGCGGGAACCGTGCCGATGTTCCGCCTCTACAACAGGTGGTCGGGAGAGCACCTCTTCACGACGAGCAAGTCGGAATACGACCATCTCGAATCGATAGGCTGGAAAAAGGAGGGCATCGCCTGGACGGCACCCGAGAAGTCGAGCCATCCTGTCTACCGCCTCTACAACCCCTACAGCGGAGACCACTTCTATACAGGCGACCAGAACGAATACGACCATCTCGGATCGATAGGCTGGAAAAAGGAGTACATATCCTTCTACTCTGCAGATTCCTCCACAGGCAAGCCCATCTACCGCCTCTTCAACAGATGGCTCACCCAGGGCACGCACCTCTTCACGACCAGCAAGAGCGAGTACGACCACCTCGGATCCATCGGCTGGAGCCAGGAGGACATCGCGTTCTACAGCCTGAAGTAGCCCGCTGATTTCAGGGCCAGCATCTTTCACTCGAAGCCGGGAGCCTCTGGGTCCCCGGCTTTTCCTCTATCTGCAGCACTCTTGGTTCTGATTTCATCTGATGCAAACTTTACAAGCCTGCACATTAGGCGTACTAGACTGTTCAGGTAGGCTTTATACGCCTTGAATCCAGCACAATATAGATTGGGGCTTCGATGCTTCACGATACACATTCCTTCTCTTTGAAGAAGCTGGCCACCTGCTGTGCGGCAGCCTTTGCCATAGCGCTCACCCTTCCGGTCCCCGCCCTTGCTTCCGCCTCGTCGCAGAGCGGAACTGCCTACGCATCCCTTTCGGCAGATGGATCCACGCTCACGTTCTATCGTTCCTCCAGCTCAGCATCGGGTGGCACGGGCGGGAGCTCCTCAGCCGGCAAGGCTGCATCGCCTTCTGCTGCAACCTACAGCGGCTTCGAAGAGGCGACCAGCAACACGGCTAGCCCCTTCGCATCTGCAGACAAGGTCACATCCATCGTCTTCGAGGACTCCATCTCTCCTGCCTGCACAGCAGACTGGTTCAAGGGCTTTTCCAACCTCAAGAGTGTCGAAGGTCTTTCAAATCTGAATACCTCGAAGGTGACTGATTTCTCGAGCATGTTCGAAGGCTGCACATCCCTCTCTTCCATCGATATCAGCAGCCTCGATATGTCGAAGGCAGCAGACACCTCTGACATGTTCGCCGGAGACAGCAGTCTCTCAACGATAACGATGGGAAAGACGTTCACGGCAAAGAACGCAAAGAGCTCTGCAAACATGTTCCCGGTCGTCTCTGCCGACAGCTCACACACCGGCAGGTGGTGCCTCTCCGATGGCTCGAATGGCCTTGCGGCAGACAGCCTTGATGCCAGCTATGCCGGCAGCTCGATGAGCGGCACCTGGATCAGGGAGCAGTTTGTTCCGGTCTACCGCCTCTATAACAAGTGGACAGGAGACCACTTCTTTACGGAGAGCCTGAGCGAAGACAAGAGCCTTGAAAAAGTTGGCTGGAAAGACGAAGGCATGACCTGGAAATCCGCTGCCATCTCGACCTATCCGGTCTATCGTCTCTACAACCCCTACTCGGGAGACCATCACTTCACGACGAGCCTCTCGGAGTACAGCTCCTTGGCGGGCATCGGCTGGATCCAGGAAGGCCAGGCCTTCTATTCCATCGGCTCCAGGCAGGATGTGGATTGGACCGAGCCGGTATACCGTCTCTACAACCGCTGGCTGAAGGTCGGCTCGCACCTCTTCACGACCAATGAGGATGAGCAGGGCTATCTGCAGGGCATCGGATGGAACTTCGAAGGCGTCGCTTTCTACGCATTCCAGTAGGCAATCATTTCAGCAGTATCTATGCAGATGGAGCCGGGAAGAATCTTCTCTTCCCGGCTCCATTACTGTCCGTACGTCACCAGCGCAGCGAGAAGTAGTTCGAGAACCGGTCCAGATTTTCATTGATCGTCTCATCGCCCTGCGCATAGAATGCAGGATGCTTTGCAATCATGTATGCCTTCTCCTGGAGAAGACGGCTCTTGAGACGTATATCTGCTGCTTCGCGGCCACGGGACGAGAACTCTCTGTGATGCAGGAGAGCATAGGGCGTGAAAGCCACGGCATAGCCCGCTTCGCGTACTCTCAGACAGTAATCGCTGTCATTGAAGCCGACAGCAAGCTCTTCATCGTAGCCGCCCAGCTGCTCGAAGATATCCCTTCTTGTCATCTGGCAGGCACCTGTGACCATGTTCATGTCGCTCGGAAGCGCAGCTGAGCACTCATAGCCCCAGGCATCAGCCGCAAGGTTCTGGTTGAAGTGCGCATTGTCGCAGTTCGGATTTGCTGTCATGCCCGCGTGCTGGATGAGGCCATCCTCGAAGAGGAGCTTCGCTCCTGCTGCACCGACCTCCTTGCGCATGAAGCAGCCCAGGAGCTCTTCGAGCCAGTCGGCCGCAATGACTTCGGTGTCGTTGTTCAGGAAGAGCAGATACTCGCCCTTGGCAGCACGTGCGCCAGCATTCACGATGGCAGAGTAGTTGAATCCGCCTTCAGTCTTTCCCTCAGGCTTCCAGGTCTCAATGCAGATACGGGAATCCGTCTCCTTGAGCTTCTCATAGAGCTCGAAGGTAGCAGGTTCTGTGCTGTTGTTCTCGACGATCACGATCTCGAAATTCTTGTAGGAGGACTTATCGAGGATGGATGAGACGCACTTCGAGAGAAGGGACCTATGATTCTTGCTCGGAATGATGATGGAGATGAGGGGTGCAGGCTCGGGCAGCGCATAGCGTATGCGGAAGGTGCCGGGGCAGGGTCCATCCAGGACGGATGCGGCTATCCTAGCACGCTTGAAATGGTCCTCGAGGGCGCGCTTACGGCCTGTCCAATCGCCCGTATTCTGCCCTTGCCTGTGGCTCAGGACCTTCGAGACATGGAAGGCAGGAAGTCCCTGTTCCATGACGCGAAGGTCCAGGTCATACAGCAGCTCTCCGCATAAAGGGGATGGCCAGCCAACCAATTCTGGCACATCTCGCCTCACCGCCACGACCGGACCGAAGTAGTCCATCGAGGTGAGCTTGCCGAGATTCGGGAATGTCTTGAACGAGGGATTGCAGAAGTGTCCATCTGCAAGCTCATCCGAATCTGCATAGAGAAGGGCCGGCGCCTCCTTTCCCTGCTTCTGGGCTTCTGCCACAGCTTCGGCAAGGCGCCAGCAGGCATCAGGCTCAAGGAACACGTCAGCATCGAGGAGCAGAAGGTAGCTTCCGGAAGCCTTTTCTGCAGCAGCCCTGATGCCTTCCGGACCAGCCGGTATCTCCTGCATCACAAAGCCCTCATCTGCGGGCACAAGATCCTTTGCAGCAGCAAGTGCCTCCGCTGTGCCAGCAACGATGCATTCAAGCCCAGAGAGCGTCTGCTGCTGAAGGCTGCGCACGGCACGCCGTATCTGCTCAGATCTCTTCTGGATATCTTCTGCTGAGATATGCAATATTCCCGTCATTGAAGGCAGCTCGTCATGCTTCTTCTTCGATACTGCACGCTCAAGCTCCAGGTCTCTCCAAGAAGACCTATGGCAGTCGAGCCAATGCTCATAGGCAGGATCTCCAGAAGCGCCTGCAATCCAGGCTCTCGTCTCATCGAGCAGTCGTCTCTCTTCTGAGGCAAGAAGGACTGAGAAGCCTTCTGTACCTTCCGCACCCGCAAGGCCTGTCCTGAAGATGAGGTCGGGCACATCTGCCGGCACCCGGCAGGAGAATGTGACGATGCGCTCGCAGAGCAGCTGGTCCCGCTCTGCAGGGACGAGATGGTCTTCCATGACAATCGGAGAGAGAGGAAAGTCATTTCCCTGCGTATCCATGGCAGAGAGCCAGGGGGCAGCATCTGCAGAATCCGTGGCATAGATGGCCTGCCAGCGGAGAACCGTCTCATTGCCCGCAGGCCATACGCCATTTACCAGCAGTCTTGTCCTTCCAGTCCAGCAGGTATCCTCGGCATGTCTCAGAGCTGCCGCCAGAGCTGGATTGCGGCGTGTAAGCAGGCGGGAGTCGATCTTGCTTCTGAGGACAGAGAAGCCGGTCTCAGCATGGCCCCCTTCCCCATCTTCGATATCGATGGAGATGTCCTTCTGCATGAGAGGGAACTGCACCGCCCAGGCATGGCCGTCAGCATCTGCCGGCAGAAGTGCCGCCTTGGAAGCAGGCAAGTCGAGCTCGATGAGGCAGGTGGGAAGCACGGCCGCAGTATCTTCTGCCAGATGGACCGTGACCTTGGGATGGGTGCAGCCAGCTTCTGTCGTGAAGCCGAGGTAGCCGCATCCGTTGTCTGCCCTGACGGTTCCCGCTATCGATATCACAGTGTCTCTCCCGCTTCCTGCCTAGGGTCTCTATACATCCAGATGCCAATAGGGATTGATCGGCCACATGTTCGGATTCATATAGGGATCCGTGATCTCATAGAGGCTTGGATGGCCTGTGGCGATCTTTGCACCCTCGCGCTTGAAGCGCACGCGCTTCGGCGGCGTATCGTTCTTGCCACGCGAGACAGACTCGAAGTGATAGATCTCGCAGAGCGGCTCGTAGACATTCCAGTAGCCGGCATCGCGGACCCTGAGGCAGAAGTCCACATCGTTGAAGTCGACGGCATAGGATTCGTCGAGACCGTCCATCTCATCGAAGACCTCGCGCCTCACCATGAGGCAGGCACCCGTAACACCGAGGAAGTTCCTCGTCACCTGGGCAGCGTGGAAGTAGTTGTCTGAATCGTGGGGGATGAAGATGCCGGTATGGCTCGGCCCTCCCCTATGGACGATGACACCAGCATGCTGGATCGTGCCATCAGCATAGAGGAGCTTAGAACCGACACAGCCGACCCGCTTCTCCTGGACATGGCCCAGGAGCAGCTGAAGCCAGTCAGGCGTGATGATCTCCATATCGTTGTTGAGCATGAGGACCACGTCGCCTGTGGTATGGCGGATACCGTAGTTCATGATTTTCGAGAAGTTGAAGCCTGGCGTATCCGGCACGTAGGTAATGATCTTGACCCTCTTGTCGAGCGCCTCGAGCTCCTTGTAGAGCGCGAAGGTCTCCTCTTCCGTGCTGCTGTTCTCGACAATGGCAATCTCATAGTTCTGATAGGTCGTCTTCTCGAGAATGGAGCGGACGCAGGCAGAGAGGAGCCTTGCTGCATCCTTGTTGGGAATGACGATGGAGACGGACGGCGCAGAAGAGCAGGCAAAGCGCTCATGGTAGACGCCGGGGATCCTCTCATCCTCATAGGCCTCAGCCTCGACGCCCAGACGGTCGAGCTGTGCCTGCACAGCCCGGCAGCCGGCGCTGCTTGCGTAGTCCTTGGCAGAGCTGGCAGAAGCTGTAGAGGTCTCGCTGATGCGCCAGTGGTAGCCGATGCGGCGGACATGGAAGATGTTTCTGGCTTTCTCTGTTGCGCGGAGCGTGAGGTCATGGTCCTGCGCCCCCTCGAACTCCGATCGAAGCGGCCCCACCTCGTCCAGCAGCGCACGGCGGATGGCAAGAAGATGCGTCACATAGTTCTGGGAACGCAGAAGATCCGGGCTCCAGTCAGGCTTGAAGAATGCCTGCTCATAGTGTCCATCATGCAGCTTGTCCTCATCGCAGTAGAGGACGTCGGTTGTCGGATAGTCATTCAGCGCCTTGGCATACCAGTAGAGGATGTCCGGCTCGATGATATCGTCGTGATCGAGGAAGACGACGAAGTCTCCTGCCGCAGCAGCGATGCCCTCGTTCGTGTTGCCGACAATGCCCTTGTTCTCGGGGAGATCGATGATCTTGATACGGGAGTCCTGCTTGGCAGCAGATGCCACAGTCTCGGCAAGCTCCTTGTCTTCCGGCGTGGAGTTGACAAGGATGAGCTCCCACTTTGCCCAGGTCTGGTTTGTGACGGACGAGACCATGTCATGGAAGAACGGCACCGGCGTCTTGTAGAGCGGCACGACGACGGAAAAGACCGGCTCGATCTTGAAGCGTGCCTGGCGCTGTGCCTCGAGCTGCCAGGGCTTTGCCTGGTGGCGGGTGCGGTACCACTCGTCGTAGATCGGGTCTCTGTCAGCAGAGAGGCTGTCGTAGAACCACTTCTTGCGCATGGCCTTGAAGGTCTCAGCATCCCAGAGCTCCACAACCTCGCCCATGCCGCACCTGAACCATGCGGTGGCGGAGACCAGGCTATGAGGGATGCGTCCGGAGAGGACGATTCTGCGATGCATCCAGCCGGGGAAGTCATAGTCTTCCTTGCAGCTATCGCCGAGCACGATCTTATCTGCCAGGAAGAGGTTCCTGCCCTCTGCATCCTGGAGCCTAAATTCATAGGGAAGATCGGCAAGTGCCTTGTCATCCGACTGCATCGTGAGCTCGATCTGGAGGATATCCTCATCCCCATGGTCGATGCATCTGAGCACCTTAAGGGCA
>NZ_JBEVTM010000020.1:0-43510 GCF_040884255.1 Olsenella sp. AGMB03486 | reverse complement strand
CCTGCAGGCCTGGTTCACATTATCGGAGCACATCGTTCGTGCGAAGGATGTGTGCTACTTGCACAAAACACGTATGAACAACGCGCGGCATGCACGCGAAACCGAATGAACGATGCATATGCTCTTCCGATGCTGCTCAGGCAGGGAGCTTGCCAGGAGGATATCGACGCGGCCTGCCAGGTTCTGCCATTGAAGTGCGGGGGAGAGCGGCTTTCGATCCATGCGGAGGCAAACACGAGCATCAACCATCCCGAGTCAGTCATTCCGGCGGTCAGGTATCAGGCTGTGGCTGGCGAGAATGTGCTCGTGATTCTGGTTCGCGTGCCATGCAGTAGAATGCAAGGCGTGGAGGCGACTGCTAAGTCCGGAAACGTATGGAATGAAGGTGTTGGCTAAACCTTCATAACATGCAATGCGCTGGTCAGAAGGGCGAGTGCGAAGGCTGGGGCCCATGGCGAGAATGGCAGGATAGGCTGGTACGTTCTTCTGACCGATGTGCTGAACAGATTCGAGATTTCAAATTCCCAGAACTGACACTTTTCCAAGATATTCAGAGGCTCATTTCGTCACTAATCCGAAATTACGTCTGTTGGCAGCTTGGCGCTGCGGCATGAGAATGCCCTGCTTGCAGAGAAGCGAAGCGGGGCATTTGCAGATGCATGAGCGAGTCTATGACTACAGGGTGCTCTGTCCCCATTGCACGGTGCAGGGGAGGACCTGGTGCGGATCTATCTTTCCGGTGCCGCTGATGAGGTCGAGGAGGATCTTTGCTGCCTCAATGTGTCTGTTGGAAGTTTTCCGCCGGAGGTTTGCTTTGCAGCTTTGCGCCAGTTAAAAGATGCGAATAGATTTCATCCCGTTTAGGATTCGTACTGAAGCGCACCGAGAAGGAATATAGGTACATAGAGCACGCTATCTTTCTCGAAGATATTCGATTCTGCAAAGACGTAGGCGTTGTCGATCGAATACTCAGGCACTTCGAGTGCATGGTCAAGCGCCGAATGAGTCATGTACGATCCGCCTTTCTTTATTTCAAGCGCATCGATTCCGCCATCCTGGTGCTCTGCCAGGAAGTCGAGCTCTCCAATTTTCTTGGATGTGAAATAGCGTAGCGAGAATCCATGCGCTGCCAGCTCCTGTACCGCGAATGCTTCATAGGCAGCGCCCATGTTGACAGTTGCCTTCCCATCAAGCAGGCCCTGATAGCTGCTCTTCGGCAATGCTGCAGCAAGCATTCCGGCATCAAGATAGAAGAGCTTGAATTTGTTGCGCTCTTCGTAAGCCAAAAGCGGTGCGGATGGAGCGACGACATTGTAGACTGCCAAGGCGACGCCCGCCTGTACAAGCCAGAGAAACTGATTTTCGACCTGCGTGAATCGTTTGACGCCTTGTATGGAGCCGAAATTGAAACGGCGCGTCTTGGAGAGGGCCTGGCTTGGAATCAGGTCATAGATTTCTCGAATGGTCAGACGCAGTTCGGGCGGTGCATACTTCGTGATATCGAGACGGTAGAGGCCATGCAGGTCCTGCTGTACAGTCCTGACCGAGTCAATATTGTTGGTGGCAAGGAAAGCATTCACGGCATCAGGCATTCCGCCGACCATAAGATAGCGGTGGAAGAGATCGAGCAGCCTTGTGTAGAGGAATTCAGGCAGAGCACGTCTTTCCTCGAAGCATTGGACGGCCTGCTGATATACCGCTTCATTGAGACCATTGGCCCAGCAGAATTCCTCGAAATCGAGAGGATACATCTGCACCTTCGTGACATAGCCGACGGGCAGGGAATATATCGAATCGAGGCGCACGCCGAGGAGGGAACCGGTGAGTATGAACCGATATGTGCCTTTCTGAACCAGATATTTGATATAGGTGACGATATTGGGGCATTCCTGCACCTCGTCGATGATGATGGCAGTCTTGTTCGGCACGAGAGGAGACGTTGCAGCTACGGACATGCGCAGTTCGAGATCGTCCGCACTCTTGGCGGCGGAGAACGAGTCTCGTATATCAGCATTCTCGATTAGGTCGAATTTCACGACATTCTCGAAATGGTCGCTGCAGAAGGCATCAACCAGATAGCTCTTGCCAACCTGGCGTGCACCCATGACAAGAAGCGCTTTCATGGAAGGCGCTTCGAGCCAGCTTTCGAAGAGCCTATAGGCTTTCCTTTTGAGCATCCTGCTTCTCCGCTTCGTAAGACACAAATGCGTAAATTTAAATCTGAGTATATGACAAAAATCCTAAATTTATATCCTCGATAGATTGCAAAAATCCAAGATTTCAAAGATATGCAAGCCAACATCTCTTGCTTTCTGCCGATAGCTGAGCTTGGAAAGGATGGATAAACAACGCTCGTGTGCGCTCGCTGACCTGGCACTCAGAGGCCTCCGAGAAAATGACACAGCCTCCTTTCCTGAAGGGAGAGGAGGCTGTGTCATGGATAATCTGGCAATTGGACTACAAAGTGCTCTGTCCCCATTGCACAGTGCAGGGGAGGACCTGGTGCGGATCGATCTTGCCGGCGCCGCTGATGAGGTCGAGGAGAATCTTTGCCGCCTCGACGCCTTCCTTGAAGGCGGGCTGCGCGATGACAGAGACCGACGGGGAGGCGACTGCTGCCCAGTCAGTGTTGTCGAAGCCGAGAAGACCAATCTCTTTCGGCATGCGTCCATAGAAGTCGCGCATAGCGACATAGATGTCGGGCAGGGCCCAGCAGTTCGGAGCGAAGACGAGCGTCGGCACCGTGCATTCGTCGAGCTGCTCATGCAGCCATGCCGTGAGCCCCTCTTGAGGCACACCCCTGTCGGGAATCACGAAGTGCTCGGAGGGGAGGCCCAGGGCTTCGATCGTATCGGTTGTGCCCTGGAGGCGTTCGGTCCTTGAGCTCAGAAGCTGCGGCTCTGCCGCCACGACGAGCACGCGCTCATAGCCTTTGGCAAGCACCTCGGAGAGGGCCCGCTTCGTGGCTTCGTAATTGTCGGTCTTGACCCAGCTTGCCGTGTAGTCATAGTACTTGGAGTCGAAGAAGACGAGCTTCTTGCCGGAGCTTCCGATCGCCTCTGCCACTTCGCGGAAGCGTGCGGTCGGCTGCACGATGAAGCCATCCACCCCGACCGAGATGAGGCGGTCGATCAGGGCATGCTCGTTGTCGCGGTCGAAGTTTGAGCTCGATATCAGAAGGCGGTATCCTGCCTCGCTTGCCACCGAGTCGATGCCTTTCACAATCTGGTTCGAGAAGTGGTTCGCGATGTCGCCGACGACGACGCCTATCAGATAGGTCTGCTTTGCATTCATGCTGCGCGCCAAGGGGCTCGGCTCATAGCCGGTCTCGCGGATGACCTGGCCGATCCTGTCATGGGTCTCCTTCGACATGCGGTCGGTGTGTCCATTGAGGTAGAAGGAGACCGTCGTCTTCGATGTCCCTGCCAGGCGGGCAATCTCTGTGATCGTGACACGCTTCTTGGTGCTCGGCATCGTGCTTCCTCGGGATGAAGAGGGTTTAGTAAACCAATAATAGCATGGGACACGGAGAAGTCATGCTTCCCGTGTCCCATGGATGATGCTCTGCAGCAGCTGCTAGGCGAGAATCTCCTTGACGGCTGCAATGACCTCGTCATCCGTTGCCTCGGCGAAGAAGTACTCCTGGAAGTGCTCGCCTGCGAAGGCGCCCTTCACGAGGTCGCGGTCGAGGTCGCGCAGGAGCTCCGTGAACGGACGGAAGTTCGTGGCGCGCACCGCATCGAGGATCTTCTTGTTGCGCTGCTCGGGCTCGACGCGCTCTGCCGGATAGCCATTGCCGGAGCCGAAGCCGAAGAGCTTCTCGAACGTGTACTCGAGGTTGAGCTCCTGGCCCCAGCCGTTCTTGAGGGCGAAGGGCATGGCGACAGCGTTGCCGTCATTGATCTGGGCAAAGGTGTAGGCATCGAGCGGATCCTCGACGTGTCCGCAGATGACGCCGGGGAAGGAGTTGAGCGCGAGCATGGCGCCTTCCCCGGTGCCGCAGCCGGTGACCACATAATCTGCTGCCTTGCCGTTCAGAAGCGTTGCGGCAAGGATGCCGTTCTGGACATAGGTGAGCTGGGCAGCGTCGTCTGCGGCATACATGCCGTAGTTGAAGACCTTATGTCCCATCGGCTCTGTGACCTTGCGCAGTGCCTTCTCGATCATGGCATTCTTTGCTGCCTGGCTGTTCTCGTTGATAAGGGCAATTCTCATGATGGTGTGCCTTTCATACTGAAGGGGTATTCTCGGGGGAAGACAGGCGCCAAGGAGAAGAGACGCCTGTCTCTTGGTGCTACTGCGGCTGCTTGCCGATGTAGGCAAGGATGCCGCCATCCACATAGAGGATGTGGCCGTTCACGAAGTTCGAAGCGTCGGAAGCAAGGAAGACGGCCGGGCCCTTGAGGTCCTCGGGCGTGCCCCAGCGTCCTGCCGGCGTCTTTGCGCAGATGAACTGGTCGAAGGGATGGCGGGAGCCATCAGGCTGGATCTCGCGCAGCGGGGCGGTCTGCGGCGTTGCGATGTAGCCCGGCCCGATGCCGTTGCACTGGATGTTCGCGCCGCCGAACTCGGAGCAGATGTTCTTCGTGAGCATCTTGAGGCCGCCCTTGGCTGCCGTGTAGCCGGCAATGGTCTCACGTCCCAGCTCGCTCATCATCGAGCAGATGTTGATGATCTTGCCGTGGCCCTTCTCGATCATGCCCGGGATGCATGCCTTTGCCATGATGAACGGTCCGACAAGGTCGATATCGACGACCTGGCGGTAGTCCTCGACGGACATGTCGAGCATCGGGATGCGCTTGATGATGCCGGCATTGTTCACGAGGATGTCAGGCGTCGTGCCGAAGGTCTCAGAGATCTTGTCCATGAGGCCCTTGACCTGATCCTCGACCGTGACATCGGCCACGAAGCCATGGGCTGTGATGCCGAGCTCCTTATACTTCTTCTCGGCCTCGTCGATGCGCTCCTGACGGCGGTCATTGAAGGCGATCTTGGCGCCAGCCTGTGCAAGTGCCGTCGCGATGGCAAAGCCGATGCCGTAGGTGGCACCGGTGACGAGGGCAAGCTTCCCCTCGAGGGAGAAGCTCTTCTGGGGGTCGAATCTCTCTTCCATCCATATCCTCCTAGAGGTCTCATATCAGCGTTCCTGCTGTGCAACTCTGATAGTAAACCAGTTTTGCAAACTTGCAAGAGAGCAAATGGACGCTCCGGAGAAATTGCCTGGAAAGTTTGGTATCTGCCACACATTATGCAGAATGGATGCTTGTCCGTCTCATCGGGCTAGTGGCAAAACGGTTTATTAAACAGGCAGAGCAGGACACAGGGAGCCTCTGTGCGGGTGCGCAGAGCTCCTGGCCAAGGACAGGACAAGGAGCCCTGCCGGCATGGGCCAGCGGGGCTCCTTGGAAGCATCATGCTGCAGCAGCTCTCTCAGCGCTCGGGGACAAAGCCATCCGAGTAGTCGGGCTTTGCGAGCCAGCGCTTCCTCAGAAGGAAGGCAACGGCCTTGGGCTGGCGGTCGCGGGTGAAGGCGCCCTTCCTGTTGCCGTCGACTCTCATGATGCCCTCGGTGGTCTGGAAGTCGCAGAGATTCCAAGGCTGCTCGCCGCAGATCCAGTCGAAGGAGTCGAAGATCTTGTGCTGGAGCTCGAAGAACTCGAGCTGGTACTCCTCGCTCCACATGACGCTCGGCAGCTTGTGCACTCCCGCCATGGTATCGGTGCCGTACTCGGTGAACATGAAGGGCTTGTCAGGCTCGAGCTCCTCCCACTTGTGGAGCTCCTCTGTAAGGATCTGCTCGGCATCCTGGATGCGCGGGCCGCCCGACACATACCATCCGTCATAGCGGTTGAGCATCATGAAGTCGGCAAGATGGGTGCATTTGTCGATGCCGGCACGGCACCGGGTGACATTCGTGTAGCTGCGCGGGCGCTTCTGCGGGTCGAGCTCGAGGGCCCGGGCAAAGACCTTCTCGGCGTAGGGGACGGCTGCCTCGGAGGAGAAGTCGGGCTCGTTGAAGAGCGACCAGGCACAGACGCTTGCATGGCGCTTGTCGCGCTCGATGAGCTCTTCCACAGCCGCAAGATGTGCCGGCAGGGTCTTTTCCTGAACGGCAGGATCGTCGAAGAAGGTGGCGCCCTGCGCCTTGGTCGTGGCATCGGCGAAGTTCTTGGTCGAGCGCAGCATGCCGACAGCAGCTACCTCGTCGATTACGAAGAAGCCTTCGCGGTCGGCTTCGTAGAGCTGCTCCTCCGCATAGGGGTAGTGGCTCGTGCGGAAGGAGTTTGCGCCCATCCACTTCAGGAGCTCGAAGTCGCGGTGATTCACGACAGGATCCGTGCCCCTGCCGTGGACCGGCGAATCCTCGTGGCGCCCGAAGCCCTTGAGGTAGACCGGGTGGCCATTGACGAGGATCTGGCGGTGCGAGATCTCGACGGTCCTGAGCCCGATCTCGTCGTACCACTCGTCGACGAGCGTGTCCTCGTCCCAGATCTGCACGGAGAACGTATAGAGATAGGAGGCGCGCAGGTTCCAGAGATGGGCAGATTCGATCTCTATCGTGCCAGCAGAGCCCACGGCCGAGGCGACCTCGTCTCCGTCCTCGTCGAGGACATGCACCTCGACGCGGTGGGTGCCTGTCGTGCACACCGTGTAGCTGACACGGGCCGTGGAGCCACCGTCTGCCTGGGGCACGATCTCGGTCGTGACCGCAAAGTCCTCGATGCGCTCTTTTGGGGTGGCAAGCAGGCGTACCGTGCGGTTCAGACCGCTGTAGTTGAAGAAGTCAAAGTAGGGCGCGCAGATCTTCGTGCCATCGCGCAGCGTCGCCGTGCCGCCACAGGGGATGGTTTGCTCGGTGAGCTCGTTGTTGACAAGGACGGCGACCGTATTCCAGTCGTTGAACCTCACGTGTCCATTGAGATGGGCCACGAAGGGCGTGAAGCCCCCTTCGTGGGAGGCGACCTCGTCCCCGTTCACGAAGACCCGTGCACGGTGCGTCGCGGCATCGAAGCGGATGTCGAGCTCCTTGTCCTGCCACTCGCCGGGGATGAAGACCTTCCTGAGATACCAGAAATCGCCGTAGTACTCGCGGCTCGCCTTGTCGGTGAAGATGTCGTTGAAACTGGCAGGCACCGGCATCTCGATCGGGTCGGGAAGGCCTGTGGCCCACCTCTGGGAGACTCCCTGGCGCTCGGGATCGAACTGGAAGTCCCAGACGCCCGAGAGGTCCTCGATGCGGCGGGTGCGCGTGATGCGCGGATAGAGCGATGCAAAAGACATTTCGGAACCTTTCTTGTTGTACAGGCCCTGGTCCGTGGCGTGAGCGGGTGTGGCCTGAGGTAGTATGGGGCAAGTATTGCAGATTGGATCTTGATGGCTTGACGCAGGGCCAGGATATGCGCATTCGGTCATGGCTGTTCCGCATCAGGTCCCTTCTCGGAAAGGTATGGTGGAGCCGTGACGCCCGAAGAGCTCGACAGGCAGCTGAGGACGCTTTCCGACCATGAGCGGCTCTACCGCGAAGGAGCTGTCCCTGCGCCCGAGCAGCGCCGGTTCGTGGACGTTGGAGGCCGGCAGGTCATGCTCTCGCGCTTCCATGCGGGAAAGCCGGGGACTTTCGGCATCCCGTCTGCGTTCATCCGTGCCAAGCGCCACTCCCGTTTCCGGAACTACCCGCTGCACATGCATGACTTCGTCGAGCTTGCCTACATGTATAGCGGGCATTGCCTCGAGGTCGTGAACGACGGGATACTCGACGTGGCGAAAGGGCAGGTACTGCTCGTCGACTCCGACACTGTCCACACGATACAGCCGCTTTCCGAAGACGACATTCTCGTGAATGTACAGATCGACAAGCGCTACTTCGATACGAGCTTCTTCAGCAGGTTCGACTCGGACAGCATCGTGACCTCCTTCTTCGTGCGCTCGATCTCGAAAGGGGCAGCGCACGACAGCTTCATCCTGTTTCCTTCCCAGGAAAGCCGCCGCCTTCCGCTCTTCATGAACGAGCTTCTCTGCGAGGCATTCGATCCCTCGCCGCGGTCGGAGGAGATGGCAGATGCGCTGCTGACGCTCGTGCTTGCGGAGCTCGTGAATGTCTGCGAGCAGAATGCCAGCTCGGGGACAGCGCCGATCGCGAGTCCGGCACTCAATGTGCTGCGCTACATAGAGGCCAACTACCGTACCTGCACGCTTTCCGGGTGTGCCCGCGAGCTCGGCATGAGCACGAGCTATATCACGAAGATGCTCAGATCCGAATGCGGCCAGACCTTCAAGGAGCTGGTCCAGAAGCAGCGCATCATGGTAGCCGAGCGCCTGATTGCAGGAGGCGTGTCCTCCATTGCGGATGTGGCATCGGAAGTCGGCTATCAGAACATGAGCTACTTCTACAAGATTTTCGAGCGCGAGTGCGGCATGCTTCCGGGTGCCTGGCGCCAGCACTGCCTCGAGCAGGCGCAGAACAGATAGCAGAAGCCTGGCAGCAGCGCAGGCTGCTGCCAGGCAGGAAATGGGGGCGAAGCTAGTCCTCGAGCAGTGCCGGATCCGTGATCATCGAATCGTCGAAGCCGAAGAGGTAGGTGCCCACAGCTGCGCCGATAAAGCCGATGGCTGCGCAGATCGGGGCGGCCCAGCCGCCGGGGAAGAAGAACAGCGCCGGCATCGTGATCAGGTTCACGCCGATGAAGGCCGTGCGCTGAAGCCCTGCCACGGCGATGGGGATGGAAGCGGCAGCAGAGGCGATGCAGGCAATGACAAAGGGCTTCTTGAACTTGAGGTTCACGCCGTAGATGGCAGGCTCGGTCACGCCGGCAAGAAGTGCCGTGATCCAGTTCGGGCCGGCAAGCTCCTTGAGCTTGAGGTTCTTGGTCTTCAGGAAGACGCCGAGGCAGGCACCGGCCATTGCGAAGTTGCAGCCCCAGGAGAGCGGGGAGAGCCAGTCATAGCCAAGCGTGGCCATGTTGTTGAGGACAATCGGCGTGAAGGCAGCATGGGCGCCGAAGATGATGAGGATCGGCCAGAGGCCTGCGAAGATCATGCCGGCGATGATCGGGGCGACATTGTAGACAGCCAGGATTGCATCGGCGATGAAGGTGCCGGCAATCTGGAAGATCGGGCCGACGCAGATGAGCTCGACAGGCACCAGGACAATCAGGCAGATCATGTAGCCGAAGAGCGAGAACAGGGTCTGGTTCATGTGGCCCTTGAGGAACTTCTCGAGCTTTGCGAGCAGCCAGGTCATGATGACCGGCGGGATGACGGAAGAGGCATAGGAGACCAAGGTCACCGGGATGCCGAAGAAGTCGAGCGGCGTATGCGCGGCGTAGGCTGCGGTGATCGTGGTGTAGAGCATCGGGAATACGACGGCAAGTGCCACAAACTTGTTCGTCTTGAACTTCTCGGCAGCCGAGACGGCCAGGACGAAGGGAAGGAACTGCATGAAGCCATCAGCACCGGCATACAGGACCGTGTAGGCACCGGTCTGGCTGAAGCCGGGGATGAAGTTGGAGAGCATGATCAGGAGCGCCTTGAGCATGCCGGTCGCGATGAAGCCGCCCATGAAGGGGAAGAAGATGCCGGAGACCGTCTCGGAGAAGCGGTCGAAGACATTGCCCTTCTTCTGGTCATCGTCTGCGGGGACCTCGCCGCCGGCAAAGGCTGAACCGAGCTCGGCGATGGCAGCATCGTATGCATTCTCGACATCGGTGCCGATCACGACCTGGTACTGGTTATTGCCGTGCACGACATCGATCACGCCGGCAATCTTCTTGACGGAAGCATCGTCTGCCTTGGACTCATCCTTGAGGACGAAGCGCAGGCGGGTGACGCAGTGCGTCACGGAGACGATATTGTCCTTTCCGCCGACCTCGTCTATCACAGACGCTGCGAGAGCCTTGTAATCCTTTGCCACGTCGCATCCTTTCTCCCAGAAGGCATCGTGCCTTCCCCTGTGTGCTGACAGCCTTAAGTAGACCGGAATCAAGGAATCGGCACGATAACGTAAAACGGAGGAAAATTGACCAAACTGTTATAACAGTATCGCGGCAAACGGCTGGAAAATAGCCGTGAGTGGTCAGCAATGTCCAGGAAGACTGACCATATTGGGAGCAGATGGGGCATAAACAGATATAACAGATAGCGGAGCGCAGCAGCATGTTCCGTTGTGCATACAGCATGCGTACACCCTTTCCCTGTACGGGACAGCGAAGGGCATGAATCCTCTCGAAGAGAAGCGGCAGGCAGGAGCACTTCTTGTGCCTTCAGCCTCTGCGGTCTTTTGCCGCTGCAGGCGGAACCTCTGATGGATGCTGCCTGCATCCGATGCCTGTCCTGCATTCAGACCTGGTTTGTGGACGCTGGGCAGTTCTATCTGAAAACAGACTGTAAAATCACTTGCTAATACAGCATCTGGTGCCTATTATCTTAATAAAATCTTAAGGGAAGGCCTGATGCTGCACGAGGCAGTTCTCTTGCATCGGTTCTTTCTGGTGACGATGGCACAGCGTGTATGGCTTCTGCTGGAGGTATCGATGCAACTGAGTGAGGCTGGCATTTCTGCCGAAACAGGCACGGGCAGGCCAAGGCCGCGGCTGCTGCAGAAATTGATTCGGGGGGGGGGCTCTCCTAGCAGCCCTTCTCGTGGCATTGGCCACTCCATCGCTTGCAGCTGCGGAGACCGTATCTAACCCGATCGGCTCCACCATGAACGTCTTCGACTACTGGATCGATTTCCAGACCGAAGACGACAGCAAGTGGGATACCACATGGACCAGCCCTGCTAACCGGGGCATCAATGCCAACCACAAGCTCAAGTTCCATCGCTATGACAGGGATGTCAATGCAACAAAGGGCGACCTCAACTCCTACCTGGGAGGAAGCGTCGTCAATCAGGGCATTGTTGCGAATACGCTTGGATCTGACGGCTACCCTGTGCTCTCGCAGAAAAATGGCGGAGAGTCTCTTGCCTATCTGTTCAATCCTGCTGTCCCGCAGAACGGCAAGGCATCCTATACAGACGCTACTTATCTCTTCCAGCAGGACGCCGATGGCTACTACTTCTATGACAGCTCCCAATATTGGGCGAAGCTCGACAAGAACTCGAAGCAGTTCACAGTGTCAGAGCTTCCAGCGGGCGCGAGCCACGATATCTACGGCGCAAATGAGGCCACCTATTATGGCTTCTTCCCGTTCGACCCTGAAATAAAGCCGCAGTACCACAGCACAAGCAGAGGCAATTACCATAACCACTATTTCGGCGTCACTATGACCACGCCGTTCACGCAGCCCTATGGCGGCATGGTGGAGAAGTCTGACGGCACCCTCGAGCCCATGAAGTTCGAGTTCTCGGGTGACGACGACGTGTGGGTCTATATCGACGGCGTCCTTGTAGGCGATCTGGGCGGCATCCATGGTGTCTCGACGCTCGATATCGATTTCAGGACGGGCGAAGTGACGATTGGCGATGTGGGCTCGAAGGGTCAGAAAAGAACCTACACACTGAGGGAACTCTATAGCGCTGCTGGCAAGGAAGGCGCGGTGGCTTGGAATGGCAACACGTTTGCCGACTACTCCAGCCACAAGATGAACTTCTTCTATATGGAGCGCGGCAACCAGCTCTCCAACATGAAGATCAAGTACAACCTTGTGGGCGGTGGCTCGATTTCTGCAAAGAAGACGCTCACGTCGGGCGGGAAATCTGTTGCTCTCCGTCAAGGACAGTTCCAGTACGAGCTGCGCGGCTACTACGACGATAAGGGCTACGACGATAAGGGCAATGCACCAGTCATGCCAATCGGCATCCCGAAGAGCCCTGTTGCGGCAGACGAGACAGGATCTTCCTACACCTCTGCCACGGTAGGATGTGCTGCTGACGGCAGCGTCAACTTCGGTGCCATGCAGCTTGGCGCCAAGAATGCAGGCAAGACCTACCGCTATAGCGTGCGCGAGGTCGTTCCTGCAGATGCCACGGACAACCATGATGGCACCTTCACCCAGGACGGCGTGGTCTACGACGGGCATGTGCATTATCTCGAGGCTTCCGTGAAGCAGGAGACTGATGGCAGCTATACCGTTCAGAAGACCTGGTATAGCGATAGCGGCTTCACAAAGAAGGAGGGAAGCGGCGAGAGCTATGTCCCGGCGTTTGCCAACTCCTATAAGAGCGGCAACAGCATTGACCTTAAGGTCCAGAAGACGCTCGTCGGCGATGCGCTCGAGAAGGATGCGTTCGCCTTCGTGCTCAAGGACTCGGATGGCACCCAGATTGGCACCGCGACGAACGGCGAAGATGGCATCGCGCATTTCAAGGTCTCAGGATTCCATCCTGCAGACTTTGGCTACAAAGATGGCACGATTAAGCGTACCTATACCATCTCCGAACAGGTGCCCGAAGGTGCAAAAGACAATGGGGATGGCACGTACACCAAAGACGGCATCGTCTATGCGTCAAAGCCGGTAACGGTCTACGTGAAAGGCACGTACAGCTCCAAGGCTGCAGGAGACCCCATCACGGTCACGACAAGCTACGACCAGGGGACGCTTTCTGCGGCGTATGAAGGCGGAAGGATCATCGCGTCCACATCCGGCATCACGGGCACGGCGACCATTGAGCCCATCACGGATGGTGCACCGATGTCTTCAAGCGCGAGCGTCCAAATCGGTGCGGATGGCAAAGCAGATTTTGGTACGGTCGACTTCTCGAAGGCAGATGCTGGCAAGTACAAATACCGCGTGAGCGCCGGAAGCCACGTTGCCGAGCTCGCTGTCACGATTGGCTCTCATGAAACTGCAATCGTGCCTTCGTTCGTGCAGGATGAAGGAAGGCCTTCCGGCACGCTGTCCGCAAAGGCGACAGGCCTTGGCGGCACAGCCACAATCAGCGCATCTGAAGGAGCGCCGTTACCGCAGAAGAGCTCTGCCGAGGTAGATGAGAAGGGGAAAGTCAGCTTCGGCACAGTCGATTTCTCTGCTGCAGCTGCAGGCACCTATACCTATACCATCACGGTCGGCGGCAAGACCGCCACAGTGAAGGTCACGGTCAGCAAAGAGACGCAGACGGCAAGCGGCGTCTCGGGGAGCTATGCCCTCACATTTGCAGGAAACGGCAGATACTTCCTCCATGTGACTGCCAATGTGGGCACCGCTTACAATGGACAGACGCTTGCGCTCTCTCCTTCGGACAACATGGGCTGGGCCCGTGCGACAGCAAAGGTGACGAACGGCGTTGCAGACTTCGGCTATGTCGAATGGTGGGATGTTGCAAGCGAATCCCACAGCTTTACCATCCGTACATCGGAGAGCTGGAATTACACGACGCTCGGCTCGTTTACGGTCACAGAACCCAACCATGGTCCAGGCACGAGTGGAAACATCGGCGCACAGGCAACGACAGTCACCAAGCTCACGTCCAAGGCAGATAACTTCTCTGAGACCACGTCTGACATCACCGCGGCAAGTCACGAGATTGCGGTCGCTGCAGATATCCCGACAATCACCAACCGCGCTGTGGTCGAGGTGCATGCGACCAAGGTGTGGAACGATGGCAATGCTGACCCAAAGAATCACCCAGAGGTGACCTTCCATCTTCTGCAGAAGGTCCGCGGCGCCAAACCCACGAGGGTCGAGGGTCAGGACAGGACCATCAAAGCAGGTGCGACAGGAGACGGCCTTACCGTGATATGGAGGAACCTCCCCAAGCGGGATGCTGATGGGAACGTGATTTCCTATTCGGTGGAGGAGGAGACTCTGCCAGGGTATTCTTCCGAGATCAAAGGTTCTGCAAGCGATGGCTTCACGGTCACCAATACGCCGAGCTTCGGATTCTCGCTCCTCAAGAAGGGTGTCGCGGCAGATGGCAGTGCGCAGGAAGGACCGCTTCCTGGTGCGAAGTTCACCATCCAGACTGCTGACAGCTACGTAATGACCGACGGAAGCCTCTCGAAGGACAAGGTCGAACTCACGACGGGCAACGACGGAACGATCTTCATCTCCAACAAGCTGCACCCTGGCACCTATACCATCACGGAGACTGCGGCGCCGCAGGGCTACCAGCTTCCCAAGGGAAAGATGACCCTCGTTATCAAGGGTGACGGATCGGCAGAGTTCACAAGTCTCTCAGGTACGGAGAGCACCATCAAGACCAACGAAAAGGGGCAGTTCTCGATCACCGTCACTGATGTCAAGGCAGTAGGCAGCCTCCCTGTTACAGGAAGCATCGGCGATGGCCCGCTGTTCTTGCTGGGTGTCGCGGCCATAGCGTGGGCAGTCGTACGTATCGGGCTCTGGCACCGTTCCTAGCGGGATGCCATCCCCGAGCCATAGGCAATCCGTCCGCATCTGCGGGCTTGGATAAGCAGATACAGGAAGTTCGTTTGCAGGGCCCTTTGGGCAAGACAAGGAGGAATCATGGATTACCGCTACAGAAGAAGGATTGGGGCGTTTCTGAGCGCTGCTGCACTCATTGCTGCAATGAGCCCAGCCACTGCGTTCGCCAAGACGAGCGACACGGATGTTGACGATTCGACGCTCACGATCACAGGGCTCAATAAGGACGATACCGTCACGGCATATCAGGTTTTCGATGCGGATATCGATAGCGCGAACAATCTGACGTACACCGCGGCGACCGGCCTGCCCGAGGCGTACAACACGCCGGCGAAGCTCTCGGCGCTCACGACCGACGAGCAGAAGAAGAAGGCGGCCGGCGACGCCTACTCCCAGGCGTTCACCAAGAAGGAGAACCCCGCGACTCCCGCCAACAGCCATACGGCTACGGGAACCGCTAACGACAGCGGGGAGGCCACCCTCACACTCGACTCCGGCTATTGGGTCGTCGTCGTGACCTCCACGAGCGGCGAAACCAAGGTGTTCCAGCCGACGACCATCGACGCGAGCCCCGTCGCCGGGGCCGATGGCAAGTACTCCGCCAAGACGCTGGCCAGCCAGGAGGTCAAGAACGAGCCTGTGGACGTCAAAAAGGGCGTCGGCACCGGGTACAAGGAGAAGACCGACCAGTACACCGTTGGGCAGTCGGTTCCCTTCAAGGTCACGACCAACGTGCCCAACTACCCCACGAACTCCAAGGACGCCACCTTCACGGTGAACGACCGGCCGACAGACGGCCTCAAGATTCAGACCAACACCATCAAGGTCACGGTCGGCACTACCACGGTCTGGGAGGGCGGCAAGGCTACTGCGGACGGGGCGAACGCATTCAAGGATGCCACCACCACGCAGACGGAGACGGGCTACACGTTCGACTTCGAAAAGGAGTTCGTGCTCGCGCACCCCGGCCAGGCAGTAGAGATCACGTACGACGCGACCCTGACCTCCGCCGCGTTCTCGCACAGCGCGACCGACGTGACGGGCAACACCGCCACGGTGACCTTCAACCCCAACCCCTACAGTGACTCGACAGTCACCCCGGACAAGACCACGCAGGTCCAGACCTACGGCTACGCCTTCCCCAAGACGGACAAGGACGGCAAAGCGCTCGAGGGCGCGACCTTCACGCTCTATGACGCCAGCGGAGCCAACGAGATCAAGGACGAGAACGGCCACTCCATCACCTCGACCTCGACCATAGTCAACGGCAAGGCCTACGTCTACTTCGAGGACCTGGGTGCCGGCACCTACACCGCGAAGGAGACCAACGTCCCCGCCGGCAAGCAGAAGGCACAGGACTTCCAGTTCACCCTCAACGAGAGAAATGCCAAAGCCGACAACCCCGCAACAGAGGTCACGGAGAACAACTACCTGGTCAGCAATAGCAATGTTGTCGACCCTGACCAGCCCCTGCTGCCGGTGACGGGCGATGCCGGCACGGCCGTCCTCACTATCGGCGGTGTAGCGCTTCTCGGTGCTGCCTGCCTTGTCGCTTCACGCAGCCTCAAGCGCTCCAAGTAAGCAGCTGAGTCTTGTTTCATCTGAGCAGACATAGAGCGAGAAAGCCGGAAGGGGCAGCAGCCTCTTCCGGCTCTTCTGTCGGCACCCGCCATAGCGTGAGGACCTTAGTGGCAGCTATCCTGCTGGCGCTTGCCGGCATAGCGGCCATCCTCTATCCCTACGCAAGCGACTATCTCGCCCGCAAGGAGCAGGCGGCGGTAGGCGTGCGCCAGGAAGACATTGTCGCGCAGGCTCCAGAACAGGATCTCTCGGCGGAATGGGAAGCTGCACGTGCGTTCAACCAGCGGCAGCTTGAAGGACGTGTTGTGGTATCCGATCCTTTTGATCCGAACAATTCCACGCCGTCCGATGAAGAGTATGCAAGCGTCCTCAATATTTCGGGCGATGGTGTCATGGGCCAGCTCATCATTCCTTCCATCGGGGTGAACCTGCCTATCTATCATGGTGTATCCGATGAGGCACTCCTCAAGGGTGTAGGGCATCTTCCCTCCACGTCGCTTCCTGTCGGAGGGCCTTCCACCCACTGTGTCCTTGCCGGCCATACCGGCCTTCCTTCTGCCAAGATTCTGGGTGACATAGACCGTCTCCAGGAAGGCGACTGGTTCATCATCCGTGTTCTGGGAGAGGACCATGCCTACCGCGTGACAGGTTCCGAGGTGGTGCTTCCTGCCGAGACGCAGAGCCTTGTGACACAGGAGGGAAAGGACCTCGTGACGCTTGTCACCTGCACGCCCTACGGCGTGAACACGCACCGGCTCCTTGTCCATGCAGAACGCTGCGACGTGCCGCAGGAGTGGCTCGACATGCAGGACAAGAAGGACGATGTGCCGCTTCTCAGTCCAGCCGACGAAGGTGCGCCTCTGCTGGTGTTCTCCCTGATAGGTGCTGGTATTGGGGCGGGCCTCATCGTCCTGTGCCTGATTGCTGCACGCGCCAAGAAGCGCAGGTCTGTCCCTGCTCCGAAGCATGCGCGGGAAAGCAGGAGAAGCTGATCGCGTCTTCAGGCTTTTCGCGCTATTGATTGCCGGCATCTTCCGGCGGTACAATGCAAGACAGGCGGACGGATTCGCCCCGTCCCCGAATCCCTGACAGAATCGTTAGGGTTCTTTCAAAGCTCCTGCGCTATCTGCGCGGGGGCTTCATCTTTCTCGCCTCCTCACAAGCGGAGGGTCGACAGGACAAGCTGGGCTACAAGAATCAGAATTTCAAGAACATCGTGAACTTCTTTCATCTGTCCGTCTCCTTATCCGGAATTCGGAGACGGTCCGCCGCCTGCCTTGCATCATGCCGCCTCTGCAGCCAGGAGCTTCGGCCTGTTCGTAAAGACGAATACGTGTTCTATACTGCTCTCATAGCGGCTTGATATGACGGAATCAAGAGGGATCCTGGCCATAGCGTGCTGCTGGATATCTCGGAGCGGCTTTGTCCAGTGGTCCGCGGTCTTGCTCTCTTTTGCAGATGGGCTTCCGAGTGATGCATCCTGCAGGAGCGTGGGAGAGCCAGCGAAGCGGTGGCACATGACATTGCTGCGGCAGCGAAGGACAGCTTGTCGTTGGCATCCGTGCTGTCCCTTATGGAACGCCTTCGCTCCAGCACCTCTCTGATTGGCTGTCTGCAAGTCTCGACGCGGCGAAGGCAGGCTCGGAAAGCCCTCGTCAGGAGCCAGGTCATCCCTTCCGGTGGCAGCAGCGTCATTGCTGCTCTGATATCACTGTGCCACGGCATGGCCATACCTGTCCGGATGTATGCGAGAGGCGTCCTGGCGGGGCTCTCTGGTTCTTATGGGAACCTCTTGCGGAAGAGGGGAGAAAGGCGCTGCAATGCAGAGCAGGCGGCACCCGGTTCTGGCGGGAAGAAGGCCGCTCCATTTCTTTCGGAAATGTTGGCAAGTGGCCGTTTCCGCTTATGCGGGGCGGCTATTTGCTTCTTCGGCCTGATCCTGCAATCAGGATTCCGAGCGTGGGAGCGGCAATCAGGACATCTGCAAAACTGAAGAGCGTTCCGTATGTGCCTGCCGCTGCTGCCGGCAGGGGAAACATTGGCGCTTCCCGAGACGGGCGACATGTCCGGCATCGCTTCGGTGGCCAGCCTTGCAGCATCGGGCATTGCAGCCCTTGCCGGAGCTTTTGCGCTCTTGAGGCGGCGTAGCAGCAGATAGTGCATAGCAGAGGGGTTCCGGGTCCTGCAGCCGGCAGCAGCGTGCTGCCGGCTGCAGCCAGAAAAGCTGTGCCATGCCAGAAAAGTCCCTTGGAAAGGCTGCTGCATTGGCAGATCAGTGCTCTAGCTGCTCCTTCTGGAAGGTGCCCTGCTCGATTTCCCGGAAGGCAGCGAGGAGCTCCTCTTCTGTGTTCATGACAATGGGGCCGCCCCAGGCGATTGGCTCATGCAGAGCCACAGAGCTCAGAAAGAGGACATGAGAAGGGGCATCGGGATCTGCTTCGATCTTTACCCTGTCACCCTCCTCGAGCTTGATGGCGGTCTTGGCACCAAGGGGAAGGCCTCCTATGGTGGCGCTGCCTTCGAGCGTGAATGCCATGACGCTCGCATCTTCGTTCACGGGTACGTTAAGCTTGGCCCCCGGATCGAGTGCGATCTCGTAGAAGTCGAGCGGCAGGTGCTGGCCTTCGAAGCCCTTGTGCTGCGTGCCCGCAGGATCTTCGTAGCTGCCGGCAAGAAGCCTCAGCGTCACGCCTTCTGCCGGGCGAACCTCCTCGACGTCTCCTGCGTGGATGGCATGGTAGAAGGGATGTGCCATCTTGTCCCTCTTCGGCAGGTTCAGCCAGAGCTGGATGCCGAGCAGGCGCTTGGCGGGCGGGATCTGCTCATCGTGCTCGATGCCCGAGCCTGCGCACATCCACTGCACCTCGCCGGCGTGAATCGTGTCGGAAAATCCCATCGTATCGCGGTGCTGGATGGCGCCTTCTGCCAGATAGGTCACGGTCTCGATGCCGCGGTGGGGGTGCAGGGGAAATCCTGCCGTATAGGCATCAGGGTCGGTGCTGTCGAAGGAGTCGAGCATGAGGAAGGGGTCGAAGGCTTCTGCAGTCTCGGCTCCGAGCACGCGTACGAGGCTCACGCCGGCGCCGTCCTGGGTGCGGTATCCCTTCACGACATGGGTTCCGTGGCGGAACATGGCATATCCAATCTCTCAAGGAGCGTCTGCTCCGGTGTCTGCTGCAGCAGGTATACCCGGGCGGCGTATATGTATGTGTTCATATGGCATATGCATGGGATGCACACGGAAGCAGAAGATGATGAGGAAACTGTGCCGAAGCGGTGCCCACAATGTTACAAGATCATGACACAGGGCAGATTCAGATGGAGTTTTGTGGCTGCTCTGCCGAAAGCCGCATCTGCGCTCTAGACTGGCATGCGAACGGTTTCATCTTGACTGCGCCTGTCGGCGTCAAGGAGCTCATATGCAGAATAAGCGCCTGTTCGCTTATGCACTCATGCTGCCCTGTGCGGCCTTCATTACGCTCTTCCTGCTCATCCCCATGTTCGCCACCTTCCTGTCGACTGTCACCGGTACGGGTGCCTTCTCGCTGGACGGGTATTGGCAGACGCTTGCCGACACCTATTTCCAGCAGGTCTTCTGGCGCACCATCAGGCTGTCCCTGATCACGGTGGCCATCTGCATCCTGCTCGGCTTTCCGGCAGCCTACTATGTGGCGCGCGTCGCGAAGAAGAAGAGCCTCTTCATTGCGATGACGCTGTTCCCGCTTATGACAAGCCCGGTCGTCCGCTCCTTCAGCTGGATGGTGCTTCTCGGCAAGAAGGGCACAGCCAACACGCTTCTGCAGTCTCTCGGCATCATCTCTTCGCCCATTCCGATGCTCTACAACGAGTTCTCGATTGTCGTCGGCCTGGTGCAGCTTTTCCTTCCGCTGATGATCATCTCGACGGTGGGCGTGATGGAGAACATCGACGAAGACCTGATGCTCGCATCGAACAGCCTCGGTGCAAGCCGTACCACGAGCTTCTGGCGCATCATGTTCCCGCTTTCGGTGCCGGGCCTCATCACGGGCTCTGTGCTCGTCTTCTGCGGCAGCCTCACTGCCTATACGACACCTCAGCTCCTCGGCGGCTCCGATACGCGCATGCTGGCGACGCTGATCTATCAGAACGGCCTCTCGCTCAATGACTGGACCGCAGCCTCTGTGGTCGCAATCATCATGATCGTGATTGCGGTCATCGCAACGCTTCTTATCGGCAAGCTGGCCCGCAAGGTCAATCCGGCAGCAGCCTGATGCTGCAGCTTTCGAAGCAAGATTTTTCGGACGTTTAGGGAGACCCATGGCACTTCTGGAACTCAAGGATGTCACAGCCGGCTACGGCGACAACATGATCTTGAAGCATTACAACATCGCGATCGAGAAGGGAAAGCTCGTTTCCCTGCTGGGCCCTTCGGGCTGCGGCAAGACCACGACGCTGCGCCTGATTGCCGGCTTTTCTGAGCCCCGGTCGGGCGAGGTGCTCTTCGACGGCAAGGACATCACCCGCATCCCTCCCAACAAGCGCAACTTCGGCTTCGTGTTCCAGAGCTATGCGCTCTTTCCGCACATGACGATCTTCGACAATGTGGCCTATGGCCTCAAGATGCGCGGCGTCGGCAAGGCAGAGATTGCCGAGCGCGTTCCCGAGATGCTCAAGACCGTCGATCTCGAAGGGCTCGAGAAGCGCTATCCGCGCGAGCTTTCCGGCGGCCAGCGCCAGCGTGTCGCCCTTGCCCGTGCTCTTGTCATCAAGCCGGACCTGCTTCTGATGGATGAGCCGCTCTCGAACCTCGATGCAAAGCTCCGCGTGAAGATGCGTGTCGAGATTCGCCGCATCCAGCAGGAGCTGGGCATCACGACCATCTACGTGACGCATGACCAGGAGGAGTGCTTCGCTATCTCCGATGAGGTCGCGATCATGAACAACGGCGTCATCGAGCAGATGGACGATCCGCAGCGCATCTACCAGCACCCTAAGACCGAGTTTGTCATGAACTTCGTCGGCTTCGACAACCGCATCGAGCTGGTACGCGAGGATGGGTTCTGGAAGGCCAAGGACGGCACGAAGATCGAGGCCGCAGAGCCGCTCGATGCTCCGGAAGCGCTTGCCTATCTGCGCTCGGACGATGTGGAGCTTGCGTCTTGGGACACGCAGGCCAAGAACTCTGTTCCAGGCACGATCGATGTCAAGACCTACCTGGGCAGGCGCTATCAGTACAACATCACGACGCCGCTTGGCACGCTTGTTGCCCGGGTCGAGGACGGCTCTGGCAAGGTAGGGGACAAGGTGGCGCTTGTGCTGCCGCCTGAACGCATGGCTCTTATCCGGAAGCCGCAGCACTAATAGGGGAGAAGGCTTCCGGTCTGACAAGGGAAACGAAAGGATGCCGCACACAATGAACAGCAACAATCTGAATCCGCAGGTGACCCGTCGCTCGATGCTCGGCCTTGCGGCTCTGGCAGGCTCTGCGCTTGCGCTCTCCGGCTGCGATACGGACTCTGATTCCGATGCCAGCTCGACGGGCACGGATGCCACGATCGAGGGTGCCTACGATTCCAATGGTGCCCAGCTGGTGATCTCTACCTGGGGCTTCAACTCCGACCAGAAGCGCGAGCTTGTCTTCGAGCCGTTCGAGAAGGCCTTCAACTGCACGATCACGGTCGAGGAGGGCAACAACGGCGACCGCCTTGCCAAGATCCAGCAGAAGCCGGAGTCCTACGATATCATCCAGCTCTCCGACTACTACATGCAGCAGGCAATCGATGCCGGCCTCGTTGCCAAGATCTCTCCGAGCGATCTTTCGAACTATGATTCGCTCTACGACAAGGCAAAGACGCCCAACGGCGAAGGCTATGGTCCGGCCTATACCTTCACCCGTCTCGGCATCGTCTATGACAAGTCCGTCATCACCGAGCCGATCACGTCCTGGGCAGATCTGTGGAGGTCCGACCTTGCCGGAAAGCTTACAATTCCCGACTTCTCCACGACGGCAGGCCCGTGGATGCTGAACATCGCGGCCGGCCAGCTTGGCCAGGAGCTCACGGCCGACAACGCCCAGGCTGCCATGGACAAGCTTGCGGAGCTCAAGCCGAACCTCGTGAAGATCTACACCAAGTCCTCCGACGTCGTGAACATGTTCAATCAGGGCGAGGTCTCCTGTGCCGTTATCCTCGACTTCTCGTCGCTGACGATCCAGGAGGCATCCGACGACTTCGTCTGGGTCGATCCGACCGAGGGCACCTGGGGTTCCACGAACGTCACCGATGTCTGCGCAAAGAGCGCCAATGCCGATCTTGCCAAGGCCTTCATCAACTACACCCTCGACAAGGACGAGCAGACCCGCAATGCGCAGACGGGCGACGCGCCGTCGCGTCCGGATGTCGAGCTCACCGAGGACGAGGCCAAGGGCATGACCTACGGCGAGGATGTCGTGAACTCCATCCAGCTGCCGGACCTCGAGCTGCTGATCGAGAACAAGGCGACGTGGCAGAGCATGTGGAACAACCAGCTCAACACGAACGCCTAGCACGCACCGTGCTCCCGGCGCCTCGCAGGGGCGCCGGGAGGTCATTGCACGCCTTTGCAGGGGAGAAGCATGAAGCGCCGCACAAACCATACTCTTGTTGCCATCCTGACCGCTCTGGTCTACCTCTTCCTGGTAGGCCCGCTTGTGGTCATCGCTGTCTCTTCGTTCGGCAAGGAGGAGTACCTGCAGTTCCCGATTACGGGCTTCACGACGAAGTGGTTCTTCCACATGTTCAAGGTGGGAGACTTCGTCCCTGCCTGCGTCATGAGCCTCGAGATTGCAGCGCTTGCGACCGTGCTTGCCCTTGCGATTGGCGTGCCTGCCGCCTATGCCTATAGCCGCCATGAATTCCCGGGCAAGGCTGCCATCAATGTCATCTTCCAGTCGCCTGTTCTTATCCCTGGCATCGTAATGGGCTTTGTCCTCATGCGCTACATCGTGGTCCTCTTCAATCTCCCAATCTTTGCAAGCCTCCTTGTCGGACACACGCTCCTGTGCATCCCCTATGTGATGCGCAATGTCGCCTCTGCCCTCCAGAATGTGGATGTCTCGGTCGAAGAGGCGGCTCTCTCGCTGGGCGCCACAAGGACGCAGATGCTCACCGGCATCGTGCTTCCGAACATCAAGTCGGGCATGCTTGCTGCCTGCATCCTGTCTGTGATCAATTCCTTCAACAATGTCCCATTGTCGGTCTTTCTGTCTGGCCCGGGCACGACGCTTCTTCCCATCGCGATGCTGAACTACGTCGAGTACCACTTCGATCCTACTGTGGCTGCCCTATCGACCGCTCTTATGGGCGTCACCATCATCGTGATGATCGTCGTGGACAAGACGATGGGACTCGACAAGATCGCTTAGGAGCTTACCTATGAAGGCAGATCTTCTGCTGCAGGGCGCACAGGTCTTCGACAGCGCCTACCGCTGCTTCCGCACCGCTTCTGTCGCAATCCTGGATGGCAGGATCCTCTATGCCGGCACAGATGAGGAAGTCTTGAAGCAGATCGAGCCCCAGGAGGTCGCAGACCTTTCCGGACGCTGGGTCATTCCGGGACTCATCGATATCCATATGCATATCGAAAGCTCGATGGTCACGCCTCCGGTGTTCCTCAAGGCCGCCCTGCAGCATGGCACCTCGACCTGCATCGCGGAGCCCCATGAGATTGCCAATGTCTTCGGCACGGAGGGCATCGAGGAGTTCATCCGGCTTGCGCCGGCAGACGATCCGGAACATGCCGAGGTCTTCTTCGGGGCACCGAGCTCCGTTCCCTCGACAGATCTCGAGGATGCCGGCGCTGCTGTCACCCCTGAAGACATCTCTTTCCTTATGAAGAATCCCCGCGTGCGCTGCCTCGGTGAGGTCATGGATTGCCGTACGGTCATCTCCGAACCCCAATCCCGTGCCGCACGTGTCGTGAAGGCGGCCGAAGCATCCCGCACGGTGCCCATCATCGAGGGGCATGTGCCGGCATTTCTGGGCCTCGACCTTGCGCGCATCCTCTATGCCGGCATCGACTCGGACCATTGCGAGCAGACGCCCGAGCGCATGCGCCAGCGCTTCGAGATGGGCATGTTCGTCGAGGTGCAGCTCAAGTCCGTGACAAAGGAAAACATTGCGTATCTGGCAGCGCACCCCGAGCTCACAGGGCTCTGGAGCTTCGTGACCGACGATGTGATGGCAGACCAGCTCCAGCACGATCACCTTGCACGGGTCGTGCGCCAGGCAATCTCGTATGGCCTCGACCCTGCCTCTGCCATCATCGCAGCCACATCGTCTCCTGCAGTACGCATGGACCTGCGCGACAGAGGGCGCATCGCTCCGGGACGCCTGGCAGACCTCGTCGTGCTCGATTCGCTTGAGGGCTTCCATGTGGCTTCTGTCATGCATCGCGGCTGCTGGGTGGACAGAGATTCTGCCGACACCTCGTCCCGCCATGACTTTCCCGAGCGCTACTACGAGAGCATCCATCTGGCGCCACGGACGCTGGACGATTTCGTGCTTTCGGCTCCCAAGGGCGCTGGCGCGGCCGTCAGAGTCCACACGATGGAGATACAGGAGCGGTCGACCTTCACGCCTGATCGGATCCGCGAGCTTCCTGTCGAGGAGGGACATATCGCCTGGAAGAGGTCCGGCGACCTGGCGCTGGCACGCGTCTTCGAGCGCCACCATCACCTGGGCCTTTCGGGCACAGCCCTTCTTTCGGGCGCGTGCCTCAAGGAAGGAGCCGTTGCCTCGACCTGGGTGCACGACCACCACAACCTGCTCGTCGTCGGCGTGGATGAAGAGGACATGGTGCTTGCCGCGAATTCTGTCATCGCACGCCAGGGAGGCCTTGTCGTCGTGCGCGGCGGCAAGATCGTGGCAGAGATGCCGCTTCCGGTAGCAGGCATCCTGACGGAAGATCCGCTTCCTTTGGCAGCAGAAAGGCTTGCAGCCGTGACACGTGCCCTCAGAGACCAGGGGTGGGGCAACAGCAACCCGGTCATGTCGCTCTGCACGATTGCGCTTCCGGTAAGCCCGGCGCTCAAGGTGACCGACCGGGGCCTTGTCGATGTGCGCCAGGCAAAGCTGGTCGATCTTGTCCTGCCGGAAGAAGATGAGGCAAGAGGATGACAAGAAAAGTCCTGATGGATGCCGATCCGGGAAACGACGATGCGCTTGCCCTCATGATGCTTGCGGCGCAGCCTGACATCGATCTGGTGGCGCTTGCGACCGTGGCAGGCAATGTGCCGGCAGACGTGACGGCACGCAATGCCCTCGACCTTGTCGCATACCTCGGCCTCGATATCCCTGTCGCTCAGGGATCTGTACCTCTCCTTGCACCCTATGAGCGGCTCTCTGCAAGCCTCATGGGACCGCGGGGGCTCGGTGCTGCCGAGCTTCCCCACGCAGAAGGCGCGCTCTCGTCTCTGCCGTCTGCCGAGCTCATCTGGCAGATGCTGTGCCGCTACCCGCACGAGCTCGAGATCCTGGCGACAGGGCCGCTCACGAATCTGGCACTGCTCATCCGGCTGCATCCTGAAGCACCCCGTCTCATGAAGCGGCTTGTCCTTATGGGTGGTTCGCGCTTCGGAGGCAATACGTCGCCTGCTGCCGAGTTCAATATCCATACCGACCCCGAAGCGGCACATATCGTGTTCTCTTCGGGCGCACCGCTTTCGATGGTGGGGCTTGAAGTCGGCTATGACCACCGGCTCAGAAGGGAAGACTTTGCCCGTCTGGCCACGTGCGCTCCCTGGATCGGCGCCTTCGCAGGCCAGCTCTTCTTCTATCCCGGAACGCCCGAGCATACGCTCTCCGAGCGCGGGTGGCCGGTCTTCGACTCCCTTGCCGCCGCCGTGCTCATCGACCCTGAGGCTGCCGAGACAGCCGAGTGGTTTGTGGATGTGGAAACAAGAGGCGAGCTCACCTACGGAGAGACGGTGGTCGACGAGAAAGGGCGACTCAAGCAGAAGCCCCAGACAAAGGTGGTCCTCGGCTATCCGCATGACCGCTATCTGGAATTGCTTGCGCAGAGCCTGAAGGCGCTTGACTGAGAGCTGGACCTGGCTGCCTGGCCCGGACGGGCGGCTGCAAGAGCATCCTCTGGAGATGGAAAAGCAGCCCAGAAACGATCTCTGGGCTGCTTCTCTGTTTTTTTGGACAAGCGCCTGCCATGCCGTCCTATCTGGTCTGGGAGGCTGTGCCTTCCTGCAGGAGCTGCTCTGCGCGCTCGGCCCTTGCAAGGAACGCTTCGAGGCTGAAATAGCCTTTTGCCTCTGCCCAGAGCTGGCCTTCTGCGTAGAAGCGAAGCGTCGGGGCTGAGAGCACATCTGCCTGGGCCGCCAGGGCCGGATGCTCGTCGAGCGAGATGTAGACGGCTGCAAGCGGAAGATGCCCCGGTGTCTTTTCGCGTTCGTCAAGCCAGGAATCAATCTTCTGGTGCAGCGCTCCGCAAGGTGCGCAGGATTGTGTCCCGAACTGAAGAAGCGCCAGGGGAGAGCTGGAGATGATATCCTCCAGCTGCTCTCCTGGCGCAAGCTCTCTCAGGTGCATCCTGAACTTAGAGCTGGGCGTCGATGCGGCCCTTGAGCATTGCCTTCGGCATCCCGCCGACCATCTGGTCCACGACCTTGCCATCCTTCAGGATGAAGAAGGCCGGGATGCTCATGACATTGAACTGCTGGGCGAGCTCGGGCTGCTCGTCGGAGTTGACCTTGCCGACCTTGAGGCGGCCCTCATACTCGTTTGCGATATCCTCGACAACTGGCATCATTGCACGGCAGGGGCCGCACCAGTCTGCGTAGAAGTCGACGAGGACGGGCTCCTTGCTGTCGAGAACCTCTTTCTGGAAGTTGTCGGCTGTGAACTGATACTCCATCGTGTCTACCTGCTTTCTTGTCTCATGCACGCTCTGCGTGCTTCGTTTTGTTGATACCCATTCTATGAGGTATAAAATACGGAGCAAGTACGCAGTTTTAATAGATGTGGTAAGGAAAAACTGACCATGGCTACCGGCAAAGACTCTCTGTCGCCCTGCTTCGCAAGTGCCGATGCAAGCATCACGGGATCGGGATGCGCCCTGAGGCGCGTCCTCGACGCGGTGGGCGGCAAGTGGAAGATCCTGCTCCTCGTTGCGCTCTCGCAGTCAGAGGAGCTCCGCTACGGCGAGCTCCGCAAGCTTGTCTTTGGTATCACGAACACGATGCTTGCCTCATCCTTGAAGGAGCTCGAGGCAGACGGCCTTGTGGAGAGGCATCAGTACGACGAGATGCCGGTGCGGGTCGAGTACCGTCTCGCGCCGCGTGCCCGCACCCTCATTCCCATCCTGATGGAGCTCAAAGATTGGGGAGAGGCCCATCTCATGCAGGCAGACGAAGCCTGATCAGGCCCAGCTGCAGCCGCCGTCGATCTCGGACCTGTCGCCGATGCCGAGCTCGTAGCGCTCCGTCGCCTTCATCATGTTGAGCTCGGCGAGCTCGATCTCTCCCTCGATATACGGCTCATAGAACTTGTCGATGCCGCAGGCATCGAGCGAGCAGTCGCCGCAGTCATCTCCCCAGGAGAGGGCTTCTGTGACGATCTGGATGCGCTCCTCGCGCGTGGTATCGGCAATCTTCGTGCTTCTCATAGCGTTCCTTCCGACCAGTCTGTCTCCAGTATGGCACGAAGAGGGAGGGCTGACATATGTTCTGCCAGCCCTCCCTCATGTTCGCTCCTGCCAGATTTTAGACGTTTCCGCACCGGACCCGGTCGAGATAGTTCTTCGCTACATCTGCCAGATGGTAGACGGTCTCCACGGGCGTCGGCTCGTCCGTGTTCATATGCCATCTTGGGAAGAAGCGGGTGATGTGGAGCGTGATGGGATCTCCTTCCGTCGGGATCTCCGAGAGCCACTTCGCGATGCTCTCCACATCCTCGTCCTTGTCATTCATGCCGGGGACGATCAGGGTCGTGACCTCGAGGTGGCAGGTCGGCGTCGCAGCCAGGATCTCGATTGTCTTCTGGACAGTCGCGAAGTCTCCGGCACAGTTGTCGTAGAACTTCTGGTTTGATCCCTTGAGGTCGATGTTCGCCGCATCGATCAGGGGTGCAAGCTCGCGGATGATAGGCTCGTTCGCGCAGCCGTTTGAGACCAGGATGTTCTTGAGGCCGGCCTGATGCGCCAGGACGCCCGTGTCGCGCACATACTCCCAGCTGACAAGCGGCTCGTTGTAGGTATAGGCAATGCCCGAGACGAAGGGACCTTCTTCCCGGAGCCTCTGCGCCGAAGCCACAAGCTCTATCGGCGAGACTTCCTTCCAGGGCACGCCGCCTTCTCCGGTCTGCGAGATCTGCCAGTTCTGGCAGAAGGGGCAGCGCAGGTTGCAGCCGTAGCTGCCGACGGAGAGCACCGTCGTGCCAGGCATGAAGTCGGAGAGCGGCTTCTTCTCTATCGGATCGAGCGCTATGGATGTAAGCCTGCCATAGCTCTCAGAGACGATCTTGCCGTCGCGGCAGACGCGTGCCTGGCAGAAGCCACGCTGCCCTTCCTTGAGCCTGCAGGCATGGGGGCAGACCGGACAGACCGCGGCATTCTCTGGTGTCTTTTCCATCAGCTGTGCCTCACCACTTCGAATCGTTCGAGCTGGACGTCTTCCTCTTTCGGATTGATGCCGCCCTTGCGGGCTGCAATCTTCACCTGCTCCTCTGGCGTATCGATGCCGTCAAGATCGGGCAGCAGGAGCCCGCGCCTGCCGTCGGGCGTCGAGACGATGACGCCGAAGCGCCTTGGGTCGAGCTCAGAGAGGCTGTCGATTGGCTCGGGGTCTCCAAGCACATCGACCGAATAGACAAGCTCGGGAAGCTCCGATTCCTTCACGGCAGAGAAGCGCGGGTCTCTCGTGCCGGCAGAGATAGCGTTGGCGCAGATCTCCTCGGCGAGGTTTGCCCTGGTCGGTGCAATCGTGCCGATGCAGCCTCTGAGCTCGCCGTCCTCCTTCAAGGAGACGAAGCATCCAGCGCGGGGCTCTGTGAGCTCGGCTGGAAGGCTGGCATCAGGAACGATGCGCTTTCCTGTCTTCACATAGGTCTCGAGAGACCTTCTTGCCAGCTGGACGAAGGGGTCCTCATGCTCCTTGCGCTCGTGCATCTTCTCCGTGTGCGCTTCTTCGTACGCTTCGAGGAAGCAGCGGCTCTCGTCGCGCTTGTCGGAGGTCGGCGTGAAGGCGGCAACGCCGTAGCCGACACCGAAAGGGCCTTCGTGGGACAGAAGCTCTGAGGAGACAGGGATGCCGTCAAGCACTCCTGCCATGATCTGGAAGCTCCGAAGACCGCATTCTGCGGCACGGTCTGCGAAGCCCCGGTCCATCGTGAGCAGGCGCAGGAAGTCTCCTGTCTGGAAGATGTCGCAGATCTCCTTGTCGAACTCGGGGCCTTCCTTTGCATATCCATAAGGCCCATCAGCCTTGAGCTTATGGGAGAGGTCGCCCGAGGCGACGAAGACACATTTGCGTCCGAGCTTCTCTGCGGCTGCCTGGATGGCCTGGCCGAGCTCATAGTGGGCAGCAGGGGAGAGGCCAGAGAGGCCGACACGCACATACTTCGCGCCCTTGTAGTGGTGCTCGATGAAATGGACCGGGATCATCGTTGCATGGTCGAGCGAGCTGTCCTGCTCATAGGAGGTGCCGGCAGAAAGGTGGCGCTCCTGCGCAAGCCTGTCGATCTCGTCCGTGAATTCCTCGTCGTAGGCAATCTCGTAGCGTGCTTCCGGTGCTCCGAACTGAGCGAAGGAGCCACGTGCTCCCTTGCCCGGAGAGATGTGGTTGTAGTCCCGGTACATCACGGTATGGGGAGAGGAGATCACTATCGTGTCAGGAGCTATGGCAGCGATGCGCCTGCCCACTTCCTCGTAGGCATCTATCGTCTTCTGGATGCCCTTCTCTTCGCCCCGGCCGACTTCGGGGATGATCAGTGGCGGATGCGGAACCGCGAATGCAGCAGCAATGCCCATGATGTGCCTCCCAAATGCGCATGCACGCGCGACAGAGCCTGCAATGCATTGCTGTATATACCCAGGCATAAACTTTTGAACATGTGTCGGGTTTCATAGACGGCAGGGTTCTGTCCTTGAAAGGACTATGTGCAGCAAAGAAACAGAAAGGCAGAGATAGCTGCTCTTTGGCTATGCTGGATTCGATGCAATGAGGAGGACGGGAGCCGATGGAACAGCGGAGCAGCAGAGGCAGCGTGCGCAGGGCACAGGGGCTTGCCCAGGCAGGAAGGCGTCCGGATGAGAGTCCGGAGGAGTTCCGTGCCTGTGCAAGGAAGCGCCGCTATGCGACGGCTGTCGAGGCGAAGAAGGCTGCAGCCCATGGTGCGCACAAGAAGGACGCGCCGCAGCTCTATGTCTATGCCTGTCCCTATTGCGGAGGCTGGCATCTCACGCACAGAAAGCCGCGCTCTTGAGTGCAGTTTTCGGACAGATGGGCATCCATCTGCCGTATGCTTGTCAGGAAGATGAGTGAAAGCTGCGGGAAGGGGAGCCCATGGACTTCGTATCCGACGATCAGATATTGCTCGGCAGGGAAGCGGAAAGCCGCCATGAGCTGCTCCGCATGCTCTGCGCACAGGCCGAGGCCCTGGGCATCGTGAAAGACGACGAGGCAGCCTATCAGGCCTTCCTGGCAAGGGAAGAGCTCGGTGCAACCGGTCTCACCGAGGGCTTCGCCGTGCCTCATGCCAAGAGCGCCACGATTGTACGCCCTGCGGTCATGGTCTGGAAGAACAAGACCGCCGTACCCTGGCCTTCCTTCGATGAGAAGCCGGTCGATATCGCGGTTGCCCTCTTCGTGCCTGAAGCAAACAGGGAAGAGCATATCCGTCTGCTTTCGAAGACGGCTGTCCTTCTGATGGATTCTGCCTTCCGCACGATGCTCCGGGAGAGCGAGGACGCGCACACAATAGCTTCTGCCATCTCGGATGCACTGGCGCAGGAATAGCTGCCCTGCGTTTCCTGTCCTTTTCCGCCTGCGCCCTTCCAGCATCCGCTGGGAGGGCATCTTCTTGGAGCATTTTGGGGCTTCGGAGATTTTTGGCTACGGGCTCCTTCTTCGGGTAGGTCTTATATGTGCGCGAAGGGAGCGAGAAGAGATGGACAGCATCGAGGAATGGAAAGGGCGTCCAAGCGCAGAGCTTCCGCTCGAGATCGTAGGCGCCTTGGCGAATCCGCATATCACATTGGTGCCTGAGGGGAAGGCAGAGGCTTTGGTGAAAGACTCCGCCCTGGCCCAGGAGACGGGATATAGGCTCGACGACGATGGAGTATGGCAGATTGCCATCTCCTCAAGCCTTCCCGGCGTCACGCCTGACATGCTGCGCTGGCTCTTCTGGTGGTGCCCCAAGGCGGACGAGCGCTTCTGTGCCCTCTATCCTGAATCGCATGAGACGATCCTCTTCCGTGAGTCGGACAGCTCCTATTTCGAGCGCGCCGAGCGTCCCCATTTCCAGGACAACATGGTCTATGTGACGGAGCGCGTAGGCAAAGAGGGTACAGCTTCTGCCATCCGCTTCGTGAAGCCGGAAGAGTGCGCGCTCGATCCGAAGAAGCTCCACCAGGAAGGCGTGCCCTATGCGCTCTGCGCAGAGATCGGCACGAACCGCGGTGCCATGATGCATACGCGCTTCATCGGCCTCTTCCACAAGACAGACGAAGGGCTCCATTTCACAGGCCGCTTCTGGGTTGGCTCCATGCTTCCCTGGAAGTGGATGAGGAAGAGGATGCACTCCGAAGAGGGTGCCCGTGCACTCTGCGAGCATGCCTCCATCGAGGCCAGGAACCTGGCAGAACGCCTGCCTTCGCTCTATGAAGCCTATGGGCCAGGAGATGAGCGCTACAGGCAGGAGCCTGAGCCGAAGAAGCAGAAGAAGCACAGGAAGCGCTGAGAAGAAACGAGGCCAGAAGCGCATGCTTCCGGCCTCGATGCTTTTCCATGCTTTGTGGCAAAGATCACTTCTGCTCGGGCTTGTCTTCCTGTACAGACTGGATGAAGGCGACGGGGTCGATGGCAGGTAGGATGAAGCCATTGAGTGCTGTCTGCGCCGTGAGCGTCACGAAGTTCGAGCGCATGTGCGAGTAGAGCGCCATGACGCCCTGGGTGCGGAGCACCTCTGCCGGATCGGCATCCTTGCCGAGAGCGGACTTCGGGACAGCGACCACGGTGTGGCCTTCAAGCGTCGAGCGCGCATAGACCTTGTCGCGGTTGCCGGTCTCGGTGAGGGCAAGCTTCACCGTCAGGGGCACATCGATGCGCCAGAGCGCCTCGTTGTCCTCTGTGGCCTCCTCGAGCGGCTGCGGGATGGTCGTGAGCGTGAAGCTCGCATCATAGGTATCGGGAATCTCCTCTTCTGCCGTGAACTCGACGCGGGTCAGGCAGAGGACCTCGATGCGGAGCGGCGAAAGAAAATTCTTGCTCATTGAGCGGATCCTTCCAAGCGTGCGGGGCCCGAAGGCCAATCCGGAATCATTCAGACTTCGATGGTAACGCAAATCCGTAGCCTCAGGCCTGGCACATCTGCAAGCGCAGAAAACGGGACAGGGGAGCTCCAAGGTGACCGTATGGCTTTTCAGGTCTGGACTCGTACCTCGGCTATGATGGGATGATGCAGAAGAGCCTGGAAGGGGAGGCAATGGCAGAGAAGAAGAGTGCAGGCACGCATGCAGCAAAGCATGTAGCAAAGGGCAGGAAGGCATCTTCCAAGAGCACTTCTTCTGCCAAGAGCGCCTCTTCCAAGAAGGGCAGCTCTGCCAAGCATGCGAAGAGCGCGAAGGACGGCAAGAGCAAGAAGAAGCTCACGAAGAAGCAGGAGCTCATCCGCCACCGCGTGAAGCTTGTGGCAATCATTGCCGCTATCGTCTGTGCCATCGCCGTCGGCATCCGCCTCTTCATCTTCGAGCCGACGGTTTCGGGCACATTCCATGGGGCAGAGCTTCCGAGTGCCGAAGCTATCGAGACGAGCCCCTATGACTGGAACTTCCTCCTCCGTGGTGTCGATGGCAGGCTCCACTATGTGGTCTCCGGCACAGAGGAGAGCAGGTCTGGCATCGATGTGTCGGCCCATCAGGGAGATATCGACTGGCACAAGGTGCGTGCAGACGGCATCTCGTTTGCAATCATCCGTCTTGGCTACCGCGGCACCGAATCCGGCACGATCCAGCTCGACGAGCGCTTCAGGCAGAACCTCCTCGGCGCCCAGATGGCTGGCCTCAACATCGGCGTCTACTTCTACTCGCAGGCAACGACCGTGGCGGAAGCCGAGGAAGAGGCAGACTTCGTGCTCTCGGAGCTTGGCGCCACGCAGCTTGTGTATCCGGTCGTCTTCGACTTCGAGCCGACAGGATCTGATGGGGCACGCATCTCTGGCATGAGCGCAGACGAGATGTTCGCCGTGGCAAAAGCCTTCTGCGACAGGATTGCCGCCTCAGGCAGGACTGCCATGCTTTATGGCAACTACTACGACCTTCAGGATATGGAGTATACGGGACTCTGGCAGTATGGCTATTGGCTGGCGTCCTATACGGACCTGCCGTCGGCTGACATCCCGTTTGCGATCTGGCAGTACTCGGCAGAGGGTACGGTCTCAGGGATCGATGGGTACGTCGATCTCGATATCGACCTCTCAAAGGTGCTCCAGGCTTCGCTTGCCTAGTCCCTACCAGGGAATGCTGTCATCGAAATCGCAGTTGTAGGGACCGGCATCCTCTGCCGCTCCGTCGTCTTCGCCCTGGGCGAAAGCATCCATCTCTTCCGGATCCCCGTAGAACTCTGCCTCGGTCACCTCGTGCCAGGAGTCATCGGTCCAGTCAACGACCTCGTCTTCCGCACGCGGACGGTTCATGAAGGCCGTGAAGGCAGCCTGGGCCTCCTCGGAGCGCTCCTCCTCGATCCAGCGGCTGCGCTCGGAGACGAGCGTCACGGCCTCGTCTGCTGCCTCCTCGAAGGAATGGGGACGGCAGCGGCGCAGGTATTCTGCCATGCGCTGCATCGTCTTGGGGCCGCGCACGTACTGCGCGAGCGCAAGGCCGAATTCCTTCGGGTAGCCAATCTCCTGCGCTGCCGACACGAGGTCCTGAAGCGCTGCACCATATTCGTCCATCGTGGCTTCCTTTCTTTATGCATGCTTCCTTGCAAGCATAGCTGTCACGCCGGCTGTTGCAGCGGCAAGAACGGAGAGCGCACCTCCCACGAGGCCGAGCATGGAAAGGCCTGAGGCTGTCACGACAGCGCCGCCTACGGCCGTGCCGAAGGAGATGCCGACATTGAAGGACATGGGCTCAAGGGAGCTTGCAAGTGTCAGGGCCTTTGGATGGCGTGTGCGGGCAGCATGCATGAAGAGGGAGACACAGGGAACGGAAGCCAGATACATGAGGAGGGCGAGGGCAAAGATCAGGACAAGGGCAGGGACGGCCGCTCTGCCGACTGCCCAGAGGCCTATGAGGACAGCAGCCTGCGCAAGGAAGGTGACGATCAGGGCGCGCACGCTGAAGCGGGAGTCGATCCAGCCGCCTGCGAGGTTCGAGATGAAGGTCACGGCGCCGTATGCCATGAGCGTCGTGGAAGCGGCAATCGTGTCCATGCCGAGGATGGTCTCGAGGTAGGGCGTCACATAGCCGTAGAACGTGTAGACGGAGCCCTCGCCGAAGACGAAGATCAGCATGGCAGCAATGACCTGGGGCTCCTTGAAGAGGCATGCCTGCTCCCTGAACGTGGCAGGCTCGTCGGTCGCACCCTGGCGCGGAAGGAACCAGAGGCAGAGCGCGCAGGTAAGGATAGCGAGGGCCAGCACGCCGTACATGAAGACATGCCAGTTCACGACATCGGCTATGAACTTGCCGGCAGAGGTTGCGACGACCATTGCGACGGAGTAGGACGCATAGACAAGCGAGAGGGCCCAGGAGCTCTTCTCAGGTGTCGTGAGCTCCGGGATGAACGTGAGGCCCACGGCCAGAAGCGCGCCCGAGACGGAGCCAATCAGGATGCGGGAGACCAGAAGGACAGAGAAGCTGGTGGCAAGGGCGGAGATGATGTTGCCGGCACAGAAGATGAGGCTATAGGCGAGAAGCAGGCTGTATCTCTTGAAGCGTCCGCAGGAGAGTGCAAGCACCGGTGTCATGACCGCATAGGGCAGGGCAAAGAGGCTGATGAGCTGGCCTGCCGTGGCAAGGCTCACATTGAGGTCGGCTGCCAGGTCGGACTCGATGCCGATGACGGAGAACTCGGAGCAGCCGAGGGAAAATCCCAGAAGGACGAGGAGCGCCAGGCAGATACGGGCGCGGACAGGGGAGACGGAAGCTTGGACAGTGCTGGACAAGAGATGTGCCTCACTTTTCTGATCGGATGAGCCCTGTCAGCCTAGCATGCCTGGCATGGGCCAAAACCATCTTCACAGCGGCGCCATCTGCTGTGCTGCCTTGATGCTGTTCTGCAGCTGGCATGTCAGTACACCTTCCTGTCTGCCATGCTGTTTGGGTCTTCAGGAACTGCATGAAAGGTGATTCCCAGTGGCAGAGGAACAGACAGGCACAGAGGCTCCGCTCAAGCGCCGCCAGATGCTCGCGCTCATAGGCCTCGTCGTGGCAGCATTCGTCTTCAATACATCTGAGTTCATGCCGGTAGGCCTCCTTTCCGATATCGCGGCAAGCTTCGCTCTCACCGATGCCCAGGCAGGCTTCATGATCTCGGTCTATGCCGCAGGTGTCGCGGTGCTGTCCTTGCCGCTCATGGCATGGGCATCGCGCTTTGGCTTCAAGGAGCTCCTGCTCTCCGTCGTCCTCATCTTTGCGGCAGGACAGGTGCTCTCGGCCCTGGCACCGACCTATGCCTTCCTGATCTGTGCCCGTCTCGTCGTCGCCGTGGCCCATGCCATCTTCTGGTCGATTGTCATGATCTGTGCCTCGAAGGTGGCAGGTCCTGCCCACGAAGCCCAGGCCATGAGCATCGTGGCGACGGGTTCCTCGATTGCACAGATTGTCGGCATGCCGCTGGGACGTGCGGTCGGCCTCGCTGTGGGCTGGAGGATGACCTTCGGGCTCGTAGGCGTCGTGGCTCTCATCGACCTTGCCTTCCTCTTCCGCGTCTTCCCTTCGCTTCCCAAGGTAGAGCGCTTCACGCTTTCCCGCCTTCCGCATCTGGCAACGTGCGCGCCCCTCATCGTGCTCTTCTGCGTGACCGTGCTTCTTGCGGGAGGGCACTATGTCGCCTATGGATATATCGAGCCGTACCTCAGGGACGTGGCAGCCTTCTCGGCCTCAGGCATCACGGGCGCCCTCATCCTCTTCGGCGTTGCCGGCTTTCTTGCCTCGGTGCTCTTCGGAAAGTTCTATGACGGACACAGGAGAAGCTATCTTGCGGTCTCGACAGCAGCGGTCGCGCTTGCGCTCCTGCTGCTCCTTCCGGCATCCTCATCTGCCATCGGTGAGGCAGCGGACCTCGTGGTCTGGAGCCTCGGCCTTACCTCTTTCGGCATCGCCTTCCAGGCACTCATCATCGAGATTGCAGACCCGAGAGATGCCTCTGTCGCTATGGCTGCCTACTCAGGCCTCTACAATCTCGGCATCGGCGCGGGCACAGCCTTGGGCGGGGTGGCACTCGATGGACTCGGTGCGGCATCGCTCGGCTTTGTCGGAGGAGGCCTTGTGCTTGCAGGCGCCCTTGCCGTTGACTTCCTGTTCCTTCCGCTCTATATGCGGTTCAGAGACGGCGTACGCAAGGCTGCGTAGAGTGCGGGACAAAAACAGACAGGTGTCCATCCATCTGCATCCGTCTGCAGAAAACAGGCCTACGTGCGGTCTGAAGCCGAAAGAGCGGGGTTGAGCACCTCACGTTTCGTGTCGGGTTCAAATAATGTGCCCGGCCACTCTTACTGAAAAGAAGTTCGCGCCGCCGCTTCACCCTTCCATTCTCCAGGCCGAATGGCATGGGGAAGAGTCGCCCGGAGAGCCTGAGATCGTCCGGCTCTTCGGGAAAAGACGATGGGGAAGGAGCGCTTCTCCTTCGTGCGCGCGGAGATTGTGCGCCTTGTACGGGCGGGCTTCGGCATCGAGAAGAGCGAATGCAGAGCCGCAGAGGCCGAAGGAGGCCCTGCCTTCCGGACAAAGCGCTCCCTGCGCCAGGGACCCGAGATGAAAGGGACCCAGAAGCAGGCAGCGCTCAAGAGCCTCAAGAGGGCCGAGGATGTGCGCAGGCATGCTCATTGAAGGCGTGTCCGATTCAGCGTCACAAAAGAAGACGAGAAGCCCTTCTCCCGCTACGAGGCGCTCTCTGCCGTCCCGCTGTCGCTCGAGGACTCATCGAGAGATCTTCGCGCCTAGGAGAAGATGGAGGCGGAGACCGAGGTCTGGCTCCTCGGCACCCATAGGTGCTCGATTTCAGGGACCGGGGAAGAAAGCAAAAGGCCGGCCAGGTGCTCTCCCAGTCGGGCGGCATCGAGGGCAAGAAGGGTGTCCTGTGGTGGGACATCTACCGTTTTCTCAAGGTGCAGCTCGCCATGGATAAGGGCAATGCGCACTACTGCCTCTTCGAGAATGTGGACAGGCTGCTCAAAAGCCCTGCATCGCGGCGTGGCCGTGACTTCGCTATCATCCTGAGCTGCCTTGCATCTCTTGGATACAACGTCGAGTGGCGCGTCGTCAACAGCGCTGCATACGGATTCCCGCAGCGCAGGAAGCGCATCTACATCTATGCAGAGAGGAATGCCTCCTGGGATCTCGAAACAAGGCTCGGCGACAGAATCATGGCAAGGGCATTCCCGATGCGTGAAGCGTCGGAGCGCAGCCATATTCTCATACCGGAAGATCCTTACGATGCCACGCAGCACTTCAATGAGGCAGGCTCCAAGATGTCTCCTTTTATGGAAGCTGGTGTCATGGTCGGACACGAGGTGGTCACCTGCAAGCCCGAAGAAATGTATACGGGCAAACATGCCACACTCGGCGATGTGCTTGTTCCGGAAAGCGAAGTGCCGGAAGAGTTTTACATCCCGGATGAACAGCTCCCGAGATGGGAGTACCTCAAGGGTGCCAAGCGCGAGCCCCGCGTCGACAAGAAGACCGGACATGAATACTTCTACAGCGAAGGGGCCATGGCATTTCCAGACCTTCCGACGAATCCGTCGAGGACCATCTTGACGGGAGAGGGAGGCAAGGGTCCCTCTCGCTTCAAGCACATCATCCAGACCGAAGATGGACGATATCGTCGTCTTGTCCCGGATGAGCTGGAACAGCTTCAAGGCTTCCCAAAGGGGTGGACGAACACCGGCATGACTGACGGAAACAGGGCTTTCTGCATGGGCAATGCACTCGTCGTCGGCATCCCGCATCTCATCGGCATGGAGATAGCCAAGGAAATCGGAAAGTTTGATAGCTAGTACAAATCCATGCCGGCATGCTCCTGCATTGCCGGCATGCACCATGGTCCCTCAAGCGGGATTTCATGAAAAGATTCTGAGGCGCGGCAATCAATCAGCGGCTCTGCGCACCATAAGATGGGACCGGCGTGCGGCTGCTGGCGACAAAAGGGCGAGGCATGAAAGAGGGCAGGAGCGCCTGCTGCAATCCTGCCCTGAGACGACGAAGGGCTCCTCTCTCAGCACAGCAGCCCTAATAGGCTTCCCGGAGCTTCTTCTCGAGCCTCTTTGAGATGCGGACGAGGATCATAACGATTATGTAGTAGATGACAGCGACAAAGATAAAGGGCTCGAAGGCACGGTAGGTGAGCGCCTGCACGGACTCTGCAGCGCGCATCATGTCGGCAAGCCCTATCGTCGCGACGAGAGACGAGCTCTTGAGCACCGTGATGACCTCGTTCACAAGGGCAGGAGCCACGGAGCGCAAAGCCTCCGGCAATATGATCTTGGCCATCATCTTCCCATACGGAAGGCCAAGCGCGCGTGCCGCATCGTATTGTCCCCGGTCGACGCCCTGGATGCCGCCGCGCAGGGTCTCGGATACTGTGGCAGAGCCGTTGAGCCCGAGCGTCAGCACCGACGCGGCAAACATCGTGATCTTGTAGCCTGTGAGCTGCGGCGTCGCGAAGTAGGCGATGAAGAGAAGGACGATGAGGGGAATGCCCCGGAAGATCGAGGTGTAGAAGTCGAGAAGTGCTCTCAGCCACCTGATCGGCAGGACCTTCAGCAGCGCTATCACGGCACCTAGCGCAAAGGCAAGAACAAGGGCGGCCCCTGTCACCTCGACGGTGGTCAGAAGGCCGCTCCAGAACATGGGCATATAGGGATTGAGGACAGAGAAGTTCATGCCTGCGTCCGAGTGCTATTCGCCGGTGCTGTCTCCGACAGTAGAGGTGCCGGCAGCAGCGAAGCCGCCATCGCCCCAGACGAAGTCAGGACCGACATATTTGCTGATGTAGGAATCGATCGTACCATCCTGGAGCATGTCTGCGATGCAGCTGTCGAGTGCCGAGACAAAAGGAGCATCCTTCTGTGCCATGAGACGGTAGACACCGACATAGCTTTCGGTCTCGGAGCGGTCGAGCAGCCCCAGCACGAGGCCGGGATTGGCATCGACCATGGACTGGCCCTCTGCGCCGTCGCAGACATAGGCATCGATCCTGCCGGCGAGGACCTCCTGCAGGCACTGGTCTCCTCCGTCATAGGTATGCACGTCAGCATCAGGCAGGACTGCCGTCACGAACTTGTTCTGGACCGTGCCGGTCGTGCAGGCAATGCTCTTGCCCTTGAGGCCGTCGATGTCTTCGACCTTGTCCCCCATCGTGAGGACGCCGACACGGGGCTCGTAGTAGCCGCGTGTGAAGTCAAAGGTCTCGAGCCTCTCTGCATTCGAGCTCATTGCCATCGTAAACGAGGTGTCGGAGCTCTGGATCGTGGCAAGCGTCGCTGCAAACTCCTGCGGCTCGAAGTCATACGTGAAGCCAAGACGCGATGCCATTTCATCTGCGATTGCGATATCGAGGCCGACGGTCTTCTGGGAGCCGTCTGACTGCATCTCGATGTAGCGGTAGGGCGCAAACGCGTTGTCTCCAACGAAGGTGAGCTTCTTGCCGGAGATGTCATAGCTCGAAGAGCTGTCCGTGGAGGTGCTGGAAGAGCTTGAGCTCTGGGTCTGTCCGCAGGCAGTGAGCGCTACTGGTGCCAGGGCTGCCATACCTGCTGCAAGAGCGAGGAAGCTGCGGCGGCCCATGGGTGCGCTGAAGTTGCTGTGCTGTGTCGTGCTGTTCATGAAACTGCCTCCTGTCGAACAGATTTGGTTCAATCATTGTAGCCTGAAATAATTCCTATTGCATTGCTAGGAAATATGGCGATATGGAATGGAAACGAAATGAGCACGTTAGCCGCACCGAAAAAGTCCCTGTTGCATGCCCCAAGGCTGCTGCCTGCACGGGAACAAACAGGCATTGCATACGAACATATTGTTTCCACTGCCTCCCAAGAAGTTACGTCCTGGTAACCTCGGGAAAACATTTCAACAATCATGAATAAATATTCAATATTTAAGATACGGAACTGAAGGGCGCAGAAATCCTTCAAGGCTCTGTGCATCGGGTTCCCGTTCTTTGTCTGCTCAATGCACAGGGAAATGGTCGTCTGGGAGGTAGGGTATGTCGTATTCAATGTCTCGCCGCCAATTCGTCGGCATCGCTTCGGGCACGCTTGCTGCCACGGGGCTTGCTCTTGCTGGGTGCGGCAGCTCCCAGTCGAGCTCGAGTTCCGATTCCTCTTCCGGCTTCTCGAAGAGCTCCTATACGGTTGCGACCGATACGACCTTTGCTCCCTTCGAGTTCACGGATGCGTCGGGCAACTTTGTCGGTATCGATGTCGATATCCTTGCCAAGGCAGCAGAGCTCACCGGCTTCAAGTATGAGCTGAACTCGCTCGGCTTCGATGCAGCGGTCGCAGCCCTCGAATCCAACCAGGCCGACGCTGTCATCGCCGGCATGTCGATCACCGATGCCCGCAAGCAGAAGTATGACTTCTCTGACCCGTACTATGATTCTTATGTCTGCATGGCCGTCAAGGCGGGCTCCTCGATTTCGGGATACGAGGATCTGAACGGCAAGACCGTCGCTGCCAAGACCGGCACGATGGGCGCGACCTGTGCAGAGTCCCTGGCTCCGAAGTATGGCTTCATGCTGACCTACTTCGATGACTCCTCGATCATGTACCAGGATGTCCTGACCGGCAACTCTGTTGCCTGCTTCGAGGACTACCCGGTCATGTCCTACGGCATCACCCAGGGCAATGGCCTCCAGATCGTGACGGAGGAGAAGGACGACTATTCCACGCCCTATGGCTTCGCTGTCATGAAGGGCAAGAACCAGGACCTGCTGTCTGCCTTCAATGAGGGCCTCTCCAAGATGAAGGATTCCGGAGACTACGACGCGATTGTGAACAAGTACCTGAAGGGCTAGTGCGTGCCGCTTCGGGCAGCCAAGAGATGACATCGTGGGTGCCCGCCTTCGTGCGGGTGCCCCTTTGCTGTCTTGAGCCACAGGGTACAGGGAGGAAGCTTTATGGGTTTTGAATCTCTCGCCGCAACATTCGGCGATGTCTGGCCGATGCTGATGTCAGGCCTGGCAACGACGCTGCAGGTGACCGTCATCTCGCTCGTCATTGCCATGTTCGTCGGCATCCTCGTCTGCCTCATGCACATCTCGCACGTGAAGGTGCTCAGAGGCATCGCAAAGTTCTATATCTGGATCATCCGCGGCACGCCGATGCTCGTGCAGGCCTTCTATCTCTACTTCGCTATGCCGCAGCTGATCCAGTATATGGGCTACTCCGACTTCAGGATTGACGTCGTCACGGCATCCATCCTGACGCTCACGCTCAATGCCGGCGCCTATATCTCGGAGATCTTCAGAGGCTCGATCGAGGCAGTTCCTGCAGGCCAGATGGAGGCATCGCGCTCGCTCGGCGTCTCCTATGCCACCTCGATGCATAAGATCATCCTGCCGCAGGCAGTGCGCATCTGCCTGCCGACGCTCGTGAACCAGTGCATCATCACGCTCAAGGACTCCACGATCCTCTATGCAATCGGCCTGGGCGAGATCATGTACCAGGCACGCATCTATGTCGGGCGTACCATGGAATCGTTCGCGACCTACACGTGGGTCGCTGTGGTATTCCTGCTCATCACGAGCGTTCTCATGCTCGTCTCCCACACCATCGAGAAAAGGATGCATGTCTGATGTCTGAACCCAAGATCAAAGTCACGCAGCTCAAGAAGGCATTCGGCGACAATCTTGTCCTGAACGGCATCGACCTCGAGGTCGAGCCAGGCGAGGTCGTCTGCATCATCGGTCCGTCCGGTTCCGGCAAGTCCACGTTCCTGCGCTGCATCAACAGGCTCGAGGAGCCGACCGGCGGTGACATCTCGATTGACGGCGAGTCCATCACGGCCAAGGGCGCCAATGTCGACCTCATACGCCGCCATGTCGGCATGGTCTTCCAGCAGTTCAACCTCTTCCCGCACTATTCCGTGAAGAGAAATGTCACGTTCGCTCCGGTCGAGCTCAAGCTTAAGACCCAGGAAGAGGCAGACAAGGACGCAGAGCGCCTGCTTTCGCGTGTAGGCCTCGCAGACAAGATCGACGCGATGCCAAGAAGCCTCTCCGGTGGCCAGCAGCAGCGTGTTGCCATTGCCCGCGCACTTGCTATGGATCCCGACATCATGCTCTTCGACGAGCCGACAAGCGCCCTCGACCCTGAGATGGTGCACGAGGTCTTGGACGTGATGCGCGAGCTTGCCGATTCGGGAATGACGATGCTTGTGGTCACGCACGAGATGGGCTTTGCCCACGACGTGGCAGACCGTGTCATCTTCATCGACGGTGGCGTGATCGTAGAGGAGGGCACGCCTGAGGAGGTCATGGACCATCCCCAGAACGAGCGCACGAAGAGCTTCCTCTCGAAGGTGCTGTAATAAGCGTCCTTCATAGAGTGAAATGCAATCAGGGCGGAGCTGTCAGCCAGCTCCGCCCATTTTCTTGGAAACTGCCAGTTTCTGAGCTGCCAAAAAGACGCGGTTGCCTCTGGCGGTGTCTTCGAAAATCAAACAATTATCTATCTGATTCCAAACATATGCATCTAACAGGTAGAATTCAGAAATAGATATTGAACATCTGTTGCAGTCACAGGGCATTCCCTGTCAAGATGGATAGACCAGCGATGTCCGGATGCGGGCGGCGCCTCGATATTTGGAGGTGTTGCCTATGGACGAACTTCATCTGCTCTTGAAGGGAATCCTTGAAGTCCTTCAGGCCCTCGTGCTCGTGGAGGGCCTCATCCGATCCACACTCGACCTCGTCGAGGAGGTGAGGAGACGAAAAAAAGGAGCATAAGCATTGAACGGATAGCGCAGAGACGAAAACGGCCCGGTTGCATCCGGGCCGTCTAGTCAGTTAGTACTGCGCCGCCCGCAGACCTTTTTCACCGAAGATACGGGCATCGCTGGTACTGATTGAAGTATACCCCAGGCGTGCGACTGCCTGCACAGGGTACGGGGAAATGCTGGAGGCGTGCCGCCCTGCTCCGCGCAGCGGTGGATTGAATTTGTAAGCGCAACACTGCAATCCGAAGCGCAACGGTTGCAGCAG